>DATLUM010000119.1 GCA_035533095.1 Acidimicrobiales bacterium
CACGACCCCGCCTCCCGCGATCGAGACCTTCACTTCTTGGCCCCTTCCTCCACCCGCATCCGCTTCGCCAGCTCTTCCATGGCTTCGGTTCGCGCGGCGAAATGCACGGAGTCACCCTCTTGGCCGATCATCGTCGGCCCCACGATGCGTGCCTGGCCGCCTCTGGTCACCATCACCGGCCGGAACCGGTCGCCGTCCGCGAGCTCCGACATGTTCTTCCCGCACAGCGAGTCGGGCAGCAGGAACTCCACCATGTTCACGCCTCCCGTCGGGTCGGTCCACGCTGTGATGGCCTCATCGGGAAGCAGCCGGCGGATCACCTGATCGACGGTCCAGCTGACCGTCGCCACGGTCGGGATCCCGAGACGCTGGTAGATGGCGGCGCGGCGGGGGTCGTAGATGCGCGCCACGACGCTCGCCACGCCGAAGTTCTCGCGTGCGATGCGGGCGGTGAGGATGTTCGAGTTGTCGCCGCTCGTGACCGCGGCGACTGCGTCCGCGCGCTGGACGCCGGCGCGGGTCAGGTCGTCGCGGTCGAACCCGAAGCCGACGACCGTCTCGCCGGTCCAGTGCTCGGGCAGGCGACGGAACGCGTCGGGGTTCTTGTCGACCACCGCCACCTCGTGCCCTTCCCGCTCGAGCCGCACGGCGAGCTCAGAGCCGACTCGGCCGCACCCGACCACAATGACGCGCATGTCCTAGAAACCTACGCGGGCCGGCGCCGGGCCCGCTTCTGATCCAGGAAATCGACCAGCACGTAGTCTCCGAGCGTCTCGGGGGTCGTGAAGAAGGCTCGGCCGCGGTTGAGCTGGGTCATCTTCTCGACGAATTCCCGGAGGTAGCCGGTGGCGTCGAGCATGAACGTGTTGATGCGAATGCCGTCCCGGGTGGCGCGGACCACCTCGTTGAGCGTCGCCCGAATCGTCTCCGGCGCCGGCGGGTAGCTGAAGAAGGGCGGTCCGCCATCGGGCGGGATGTGGGCTGTGGGCTCCCCGTCGGTGATCATGATGACCTGCTTTGTGCCGCCTTGCCGCGCGAGCATCCTCCTGGCGAGCATGAGCGCGTGCTGCATGTTCGTCCCGTATGTGTAGTCCCAGGAGACCTCCGGCAGCTGGGCCGCCCGCAGCTCTCTTGCCACCTCGCCGAAGCCGACCAAGCCGAGGTAGTCGCGCGGGAACTGCGACGTGATCAAGGCGTGCAAGGCCATGGCGACCTTCTTCGCTGCGAGGAAGTTGTCGCGCATCGGCATGGACAGAGACAGGTCCAGGGCGAGGACGGTCGAGGTGGTCGTGAGACTCTCCGTCCGCTCGACCTCGAAGTCGTCGGGTGACAGCCGAACAGGCGTGCCGGTGCCGCTGCGGGCGATCGCATTGCGCACGGTCCGCTCGATGGAGAGGTTGAACGGGTCTCCCCACTCGTAGGCCTTGGTCTCGTAGGTGCGCTCGTGCCCGACGCCGACGCGCTCGACGACGTGGCGCCCCATCCGGTCCTTGATCAACCTCGAGAAAAGATCCGACAGCGCGTTCTGACCGATCCTCCTGAGCCCACGCGGCGTGAGCTCCAAGCGGCCTTCCCTCTGGTCGATCAAGCCGGCATCGGCCAGCTGGCGGGCGAGTTTCGACAGCTGCTCCAACGACTGGGCTGCGTCCTGTCCCAGCAGCTGCTCTGCTCGCTCGATGTCCACCTCGGCCAGCGCGCCCGGGTTGTTGGCAGTCGTGAGCATCTGCTCGAGCTGGTCCATGTCGCCGAGTTGGTTCATCACCGCGGCGGCCTCGGCGAAGCCGAGTGGGTCCTGGCCGCTGAAGTCGTAGCTGCGCTCCCAACCCATCGACGGGAATGCCTGGCGGAGGTTCCCGCCGAGGCGCTCGACCTGCCAGCGCAGGTCCATGTCCTCCAGCAGGGAGTCGGCGAGCTGTTGCAGCTGCGCTCGCTGCTCGGGGGTCATCGAGTTGAGCATCTGCTGCATCGCCGCCATCTGGCGAGCCATCTGCTCCAACAACTCGTCGAGGCTCTGAGGATTGCCGGGGAACATGTCGCCGAAACGCTCCATGAAATCGGCGAACATCCGGTCCGTGTCGCCGCCCGCGGCGCGGGTCTCGAGCATGCGGTTGAGCTCGTTGAACATGTCCTTCATCCGCTGCAGCGATTCCGGCGACATGTCCGACATGGCGGAGGACATCTGGTTGAAGTGGCTCTGCATCAGCTGCGAGCGAAGCTCGTCCATGAGCTCGTCGAACGCTTGGCGCGCGTCGCTGCTGGTCCACTCGTATTCCTGCAATGCCTGGACCTGACCGGCGAGATCCGGCGGGAGTAGATCGAGCGCCATGCGCCGCTCGTCAGCCACCTCGTCGGTTATCTCCGCCCGCCTTTGGTCACCCGAGTCACGCGCTTCTTGTTGCAGCGCGTCGATCCCGGAACGCTCCCGCTCCACGATCTCGCGGAGACGCCGGGCCACGTCCTCGTAAGGACCACCCAGGTCGTGACGATCGAGCATCTCCCGCCGGCGCTGGCGCAGCCGTTCGAGGATCTCGCGCATCCCGGCGACGCGCTCGCCATTGCGGTCGGCGAACCCGCGCTGGAGCAGCCGTTGCAGCGCCTGGTTGAGATCGCCGTGATACAGGAGCTCGTCCGTCAACTCGCCGAAGATGTCGTCGGCGTCGTAGTCGAAGCCGACCTGCGTCCCATCCCAGCGTGAGTAACGGAAACGAGTCACTCGCTACCTAGCCCTGTACGCGGCCCGCGTGCCCGACGCGTCCTTGTTCAACCTCTTGGCGAGGTGCAGCCCCTCGAGCACGAACTCCGTAGCGCTTGCGATCACGGCCGCGCTCTCACTGGGCCCCGGCGCGCCGCTCAAATGCGTGACGACTTCTCGCAGCGTGGGGCTGTTGCCCAGGGCGTCGACGAAGCGCCCGGACGCGACGTCGTCGCCTGTGTGTATGACCAGGCCTCCGTCGAAGTCTGCAACGGCGTCGCGCAACCGGTCCTGGGGAACCACGTCCTTGAACACTGTGAGCACAGCCTGCTTCACGATCCTCTCGACCACCTGCCCATCACGCCCCTCGTCGACGGTTTCGATCTCGACTTTCCCGGCAGTCGACGATGCGAGCGACTCCAGGTCGCTCACGCGCGGCACCGCCTCCGTCTCACCCAGCCTCAGCGCCCTCCGCACGGCGCTCGCGACCAGCGTCTCGTAGTTGGACACGCTGAGGCGAACGGATACACCGGAACGCTGATTGACGTGCGGGCTCTGGCGCGCCAGATGAGAGATCGTCGCGACGATCTCGGACATGTAACCGGGAACCTCGACGCGCACTCCCTCGACCGACAGTGGGACCGCCTCCTGCTCCACCACCTCCATCTCGGTCGATGTGTCGAGCGGGTAGTGAGTGCGGATCTGCGCGCCGAAACGATCCTTCAGCGGCGTGATGATCCGGCCGCGGTTCGTGTAGTCCTCGGGGTTCGCCGACGCCACAAGCATCACGTCGAGAGGAAGGCGGATCTTGTAACCGCGCACCTGTACGTCGCGCTCCTCGAGAACGTTGAGCAACCCCACCTGGATTCGCTCGGCCAGATCCGGGAGCTCGTTGATCGCGAAGATGCCGCGGTTGGTGCGCGGGACGAGGCCGTAGTGCAACGTCAGCTCGTCGGCGAGGTAGCGACCCTCCGCCACCTTGATCGGGTCCACCTCACCTATCAGGTCTGCTATCGACGTGTCGGGAGTGGCCAGCTTCTCCCCGAAGCGGTCTTCGCGGTGGACCCACTCGATCGGCGTGTCTTCGCCCCGCTCGGCGATCAGGTCCCGGGCGTGACGAGAAACCGGTCGGTAGGGGTCGTCGAGGATCTCCGAGCCCGCGACGACCGGTACCCACTCGTCGAGCAGCGAGGTGAGGCTGCGGATGATCCTGGTCTTCGCCTGGCCGCGCTCGCCGAGGAAGATGATGTCGTGGCCCGCCAGGAGGGCGTTCTCCAGCTGCGGAAGCACGGTCTCGTCGTATCCCTTGACCCCGTCCACCAGGGCCTTGCCCTCGGCGATGCGACGGGCGGCATTGCGCCGAACCTCCTCTTTGACCGGAATGGACTCCCATCCCGACTCTCGAAGCTGGCCGAGGGTGGCCGGACGGTTGCTCATGCGCGCCACGCTACCGCCGACCGGCGGTGTCCACTTCTCGGGCCGGGGAGCCCCCGGACGGCCGCCGCCATTGCCCCTTCGTCATGGATCGCGGCATTTGCGCCGAGGAAAAACCCTGCATAGTGGAAGGAGAACCGCGTTTTTAGGTAAAAGAGATGCCTGGGGGATCTTTCGGTAGTGCCCCCGGTCTTCACTTCCAGATCGTCCACTTCGGAGCCGATAAAGAGGTCCAGATGAACTCGGTCGCACTTCCTGCCTCGGCAACCGGCTCGGCCCTCGGTGCCGAGGCGGATCTGATCAGACGTGCAGCCAGGGGCGACGGCGAGTCCTTCGAGGAGCTGTACCGCCGCCACAGCCAGGTGGCGTGGCGATTCGGTCAGGCCGTCGCCGCCGACGGCGACGCAGCCGTGCAGGCGGTGGCGGAAGGCTTCGGGCGCGCGCTGCGGGGGCTGCGCCGGCACAGCCGGATGGACACAGAGGGCTTCCGCCCCTTCGTGCTCGCCGCGATCTACCGCGCTGCCGTCGACAACCTGCACTCACATGGTGCACCCGCGCCGGTGGCTCCTCTCGACCGTTCCTCTACTGGGACCAAGGGACGCTCGTCGAAGCCCCGGGGCGCCGACGCCGCGTTCGTCGAGGCAGCATTCCGCAGCCTGCCCGAAAGATGGCGGGCAGCCATCTGGTTGAGCGAGGTCGAGGCGCTCAGCGAGGACCGCATCGCGCCGATCCTCGGAGTCTCAGCGGCGGTCGCCGCCCAACTCGTCTCGCGCGGCCGGCGCGGCCTCCTCGGCAGGTTCGAGCAGGGTCGCCGGCCGGTGCCCGCGCACCTCGACGCCGCCCTGCGTCCCCTTTCTACGACGGTGCCGGCAGGCCTCGGCAAGTCGGTCGGTGAGCGGTGGGCGGCTCTGGTCAACGACCCGGCCGCTCGTTTCGCCCCCATCAACGCCTGGCTTTCAGAGCGCGCCGTCCGCCCGCTTTGGGTTTCGGTCGGCGGTCTCATGGGGCTCAGCCTCATCGGGCTCGGGATCGTCGGCCAGAGCACCGGCGTCCCCACCGGTCCTGTCGCCAGTGGCGCGGCCTACGGGAACGTGAACGCGCCCGGAATCAACCCCGCGTTCAACCACGGGTTCCAGTCGATCGTGCCGGGCAGCGGGCTCAACGCCTTCAACCTGTCGTCGCTGAACGGCGGAGGCGCCGGCAGTGGTGGCTTCTTCGGTGGTGGGATCACGGCCCCCGGCGGCGGATACACCGGCGGTGGCAACAACCCGCCCCCCGGCGGCAACAACCCGCCTCCTGGCGGCAATAACCAGCTTCCGGGCAGCAACCTCCTGCCACCGGGGACCACTCCGTCGACGAACAACCTCCTTCCGAGCAACCCGGTCGTGAACGTGAGCAGCAGCGGCTCGACTGAGACCGTCACCGTGCTTCCGACTAGCAGCGGCACCAGCACCGCCTCGGTGTCGTACTGCCCGAGCAGCGGTGTCGGCCTGTCGGTGGGTTCGGTGTCCTACGGCTGCACCTCCACCTCGAGCTCGACCGACAGCACGTCTTTGTCCGGGACGCTCAGCACCACGACCAGCACGCTGAGCACCACGACCACGACGCTCACGTCGGGCCTGTAGCCCCCCCGGAGCCGCCGGCTCTGAGAGCCCGGGCCAGCGGCTACCCTCTGGCGCGGATGGACCTGGGAGGGATCTGGCCGGCGGCCGCGTCCGACGATGACCTTCGCCGCGTCATGGCGGACCCCGACCTCGACGACAGCGGTTGGGAGCGACTCGCCGTGCCGGGGCACTGGCGCGCCCACCCGTCCTTCGCCGGTTCCGACGGCCCTGTCGCGTACCGCCGGCGCTTCGAAGCGCCCCCGCCCGAAGCGGGCCGGAGGGCGTTCTTCACGTTCGACGGGGTCTTTTACCAATCGGATGTGTGGCTCGACGGTGACTACCTGGGCGACACCGAGGGATACTTCTTCCCGCACACCTTCGAGGTGACCGTGCCGCTCCGCGCCCGCAGCGAGCACGTCCTCGCCGTCGAGGTGGCGTGCGGGCGTCCCGACGACAAGGCCCGCAAGCGCAACCTCACGGGGGTATTCCAGCACTGGGACTGCATCGATCCCGACTGGAACCCAGGTGGCATTTGGGCCCCCGTGCGCCTTCACGAGACGGGCCAGGTGTGGCTCCGCTCGCTCAAGGTGCTCTGTCGCGACGCGACGGCGGAAACGGCGACACTCGACTTCGAAGCCGAGCTCGACACGCCCGGTGCGCAGGGAGTCACCGTGGTCACCCGGGTCGCCCGCGAGGGGCACGAGCCGGGGTCGGCGGCGGCGACTACGGACACCCATGCTCTGGCTGTCGGGCAGAACGTCGTCCGCTGGCGCGTCGCCGTCGACGAACCGGAACTGTGGTGGCCCCACTCGCTCGGAGAGCAGCCCCTCTACGACGTCTCGGTCGAGGTGCTCGCCGGCGACGAGCAGAATCCCAGCGACAGCAGGACGCTGAAGACCGGGCTGAGGCAGGTCAGGGTCCGCAACTTCATCGCCACCGTCAACGGCGAGCGGATCTTCCTCAAAGGCGCCAACTACGGACCCGCCAAGCGCGCCCTGGGAGACGTGACCGTCGCAGACCTCGAACGCGACGTCGCGCTGGCCAAGGACGCCGGCCTCGACCTCCTTCGAGTGCACGCCCACATAAGCCGCGCGGAGCTGTACGAGGTGGCGGACCGGACCGGCATGCTCCTATGGCAGGACATGCCCCTCCAATGGGGCTACGGCCAGGTGCGCCGGCAAGCCGTCGCGCAGTCGAGGCGGGCGGTGGAATTGCTCGGCCACCATCCGTCCATCGCGGTGTGGTGCGGCCACAACGAGCCGATCGCCATCGAGTTCGAAACCGGCGCATCGCTGACGGCTCGCAACGTCGCGCGTGTCGTCGCCGGCCAGGTTCTGCCCACCTGGAACAAGACGATCCTCGACCGCTCGATCCGTCGCGCGCTCGAACGCTCCGACCCGTCGCGCGAGGTGGTGGCGCACTCGGGAATCGCCCCCCACCCGGCGTGGGGAACCGACAGCCACTTCTACTTCGGCTGGTACCACGGCGACGAACGTGACTTCCCGGGGGTGGTGGCGAAGGTGCCGGTGATCGGTCGTTTCGTGAGCGAGTTCGGCGCGCAGGCGGTTCCCGGCTCCGCCGAGTTCATGCACCCCGACCGCTGGCCGTACCTCGACTGGGCAGAGCTCGAGTCGCACTTCTGCCTGCAGAAATCGATTTTCGACCAGCGGGTACCTCCCGGCGACTACGCCACGTTCGAGGCGTGGCGCGACGCGACGCAGCAGTACCAGGCGACGGTCCTGCGGTATCACATCGAGGCGCTGCGGCGCTTGAAGTACCGGCCCGCCGGCGGGTTCTGCCTGTTCGTCCTCAACGACTCTCAGCCGGCGGTGTCATGGTCGATTGTGGACTACGAGCGCTTCCCGAAGATTGCCTACCAGGTCGTCGCCGAGGCGTGCGCGCCGGTGATCGTGGTGGCGGACAGGCTGGGTCGTTGGTACAACCCGGGCGCACACATCGGCCTCGACGTACACGCCGTGAGCGACCTGCGAAGGCCGGTCGAAGGCGCCGAAGCCACCGCGACGCTCCGGTGGCCGGGCGGTGGGCGAACCTGGCGCTTCGTCGGTGACATCCCGGCCGACTCGTGCGCGCGCATCGGTCACGTGTCCGAGACGATCCCGCCGGGCACACCCGAGGGCGAGGTGCAATTGGACCTGCGCCTGCGCTGGGACGACGGCGAGGCGCGCAACAGCTACATCAGCCGCGTGACCTGAGCGGGCAGGACCGGGGCCACCGCGGGTCGAATCCTTGTAGCGAGGTTGTTATGAACGACATCCAAGGATCCCGCCGTCCCGCCGCCCGGTCCCCCCGCCGGCGCGGGCCGGCGCCCAATCAGCTCGGCGAGCTCCAGTTCTCCGACTGGTACGACACCCCGGTGTTCGAACCGGACGACGACGAGCTCATCGAGGAGATGGCGACCGCCGGCCACGGTCCCCGGCGTCTCATGGCAAAGGCACGGCTGGCGAGAGACGCCCGGAGGGCCAAGCGCCGCCCGGAGTGGGACACGCTGGCGCCGGCGCCCGCCGTCAAGCCTGTGGCCGTCAAGCCCGTGGCCGTCAAGCCCGTGGCCACCGAGCCCATCGCCGCCAAGCCCGCCCCCACACCGGCGGCCGCCGCCACCAAGCCCGCCCCCGCAGCGGATATCGACGCGTGGGCCACCTCGGGACCGGCACTCACCGACGAGTCGATGCGGTTCGACCTCGAGAGAGAGAACCTCTGGCGCCGGCGGCTCAACTCCTTCCTCGACCGCTGGGCCGAAAACGAGGTCGCCGTCGCCGCTCGCCTCGACCGTTCACTCGAGCGGGTGCTCAACCCGAGCCTCCCCGAGTTCCTCGCTTCCGCAGCCAGGCGGGGCGGGTCTCGCTGATCCGTCCAACTCCCCGACCCGGCCGGGCCTGGTAGAACCTCTGCCCGGATGGCCCGATTCCTGTCGCCCGAATGGTTCGAGCAGGTCACGCGCCGCACCGCTGAGCCGCCGGCCACAGCCGACAGCGACCGGCTCGTGCTCCGCCAGGTCGTCCGGGACACGCCCGACGGCGAGGTCTGCTACCACGTGGTCGTGGAGTCGGGCGCCGCTCGCATCGTCCCCCCCGGCGACTGCGACCCCGGGCCAGCGGACCTGACCATCACGACCGGGTGGAACACCGCCGTGGAGATCGCGCAGGGGAAGCTCGCCGCGCAGGCCGCGCTGGTCGAGGGACGACTGCGGGTCCACGGGAACCTCGCTTGCGTTGCCGCGCACGCCGGGGCCCTCGGAGGGCTCGACCCGGTACCGCCCGAAGTCCGCGAGCAGACGACGTACTGACGCCGCGAGGGAAAAGTGACCAAGTGCCCTGCCGGGGGGCTACCGGTCGCCGGATCCCGCGGATATCCTCGCCTGACACGGCCACCACGGAGGTTGAGCAAGTGACGCTGTCGGACGTGATCGACGACCAGTTCCTGGCTCGCTACAGGGCGTTGCTGGACGCCGAGGACGAAGCCTTCGACGAGCTGGAGCACGCGTTCGAGGACGGGGACAGAGAACACTTCGACAAGGACCTGTGCGCCTGGCGCAAGGCGGTCGAGCGCAAGCTCGGCTACCTGCACCGCCTCGGCGTGGTGCTCCCCCCGACCATCAGCGCCTAATTCTGCTTCTTCCAGGCCATCACCTGGCCCCGGACGGTGAGCAGCACGTCCGCGTCCGGTGACGGCGCGCCCGGGCCGGTGATCCTGACAAGCAGCGGATCGCCGCGGGCGGTTGTCACACGTAACACCGCGTCGTGCCCGAAGTACGCGCGGTCCTCGACGTGCCCTGAGATGCCGCCCCCGGCGGGGGCCGCGTTGCGGGTACGCGCCTCGATCTGCTCGGGGCGCACCAGCACGGTCACCTGGCTGCCGAGATCGGCCTGAACGGCTCCTTCCTGCAGGACGAGCCGCCCCAGTCCGGTGGACACCACTCCCCCGCCTTCGACGGTTCCCGGGAGCAGGTTGGCCTCCCCCAGGAACGTAGCCATGTCGGCATCGACCGGCGTCCGGTAGAGAACCTCGGGCCGGGCGTCGGCGACGATCCGTCCGCCGCGCAGGATCGCGACGCGGTCCGACATGGACAACGCCTCGTCCTGATCGTGGGTCACGAGCACGGTCGTGGCCCCGCGCTCGCGCAGGATGTTGGCCACGTCCCGGCGTACCGAAGCGCGCATCGCGGCGTCGAGAGCGGAGAACGGCTCGTCGAGAAGGACTACGGCCGGCTCGACGGCGAGGGCACGCGCGAGGGCCACTCGTTGCTGCTGGCCGCCGGAGAGCTCGTAGGGATAGCGCCGCTCGAGGCCGCTCAGACCGACAAGCTCGAGAAGCTGCGACACCGCCCGCCTGTCCGCACGGCGCCCGAGCCCGAAACCGACGTTCGCCGCGACCTTGAGATGAGGGAAAAGAGCGCCGTCCTGCGGCACGTAGCCGATCCGCCGCCGCTCGGGCGGTACGGCATGGCGGCCGTCGTCCACCACGACGCCGCCCAGGCGGACCATCCCGGATTCGATCTTCTCGAAGCCGGCAACGACACGCAACAGCGTGGTCTTTCCACTGCCCGACGCGCCGAGTACCGCGGTTATCGAACCGGCCGGAACTTCGAGGTCGACGCCGGTGAGGACCGGCTGCCTGCCGTAGGAGTGGATGACGCCGCGCAGCTCGAGCTCGCTCGTTGGTGCTCCACCAGCTTCGCTCACGGGTTGAACCCCGGGCGCCGGTCGAACCAGGTCGTGAGCAAGTACCCGGGGACCGCAGCGAGCGCCACGATCGCCACCGCGTAAGGCGCAGCCGCACCGTACGAGGTGGCGCTCTGGTAGGCCCAGAACTGGGTCGCCAGGGTGCTCACGCCGGTCGGCACCAACAGCAGCGTGGCCGT
The DNA here is from genome assembly GCA_035533095.1 of Acidimicrobiales bacterium. Classification (NCBI taxonomy): domain Bacteria; kingdom Bacillati; phylum Actinomycetota; class Acidimicrobiia; order Acidimicrobiales; species Acidimicrobiales bacterium. The sequence goes on from DATLUM010000119.1 coordinate 10,610, forward strand.
GAGCTCGGTCACCGCCGACAGGAAGACAAGGCAGAAGCCGGCGGCCAGGCCGGGCGCGACGAGCGGCAGCGTGACCCTCGCCATCACCGACAGCGGAGCGCGGCCAAGCGATCGGCCCACCTCCTCGAGCTGGCGCGGCGCCTGCGCCACGGACGTCCTCACGCTGATCAGCGCGAGAGGGAAGAACAGGACCGCGTATGCCGCGACGAGCAGGGGCGCGCTGTGGTAGAGCCCGTACGCGTAGTGCGTCGCGAAGTACACGAGGGCGAGCGCCACCACGATCCCCGGCAACGACTGAACCACGTATGTGCTCCTCTCCAACACGATCGCAGCCGGTGATCGGAAACGCACCGACAACAACGCGACCGGCAGCGCCAGCACCGTCGCGATGAGCGCGGCCGCCGCGCTGTAACCGGCTGTGTGCGCGAGAGCCGACCATATCGATCCACCGGGCAACGTCGTCGCGTGGCTCGCCGCCATCCAGTAGACGAGCGTCCCGATCGGCACTCCGAGGCCCGCCGCGGCGAGGACAGCCATGGACAGCGACGAGCCGGCAGCGTGCAGCGGGCGCAGGCGACGGCGCGCCGGCATCGGGGCGGCCTGGCCGGCGGACCGGGCGAGCCTGCCACGCGTGCTGACCCCGGCCTCGCCGGCGAGCACCGCCATGCCGATCAGCACCAGCACGATGGACAGACCCGACGCACCCGCGGGGTCGAAGCCGAGCTTGAGCTGGGCGAAGATCGTCGTCGTGAACGTCTGGAAGCGGACGATCTCGAATGCGCCGTACTCGGCAAGAAGCGCCAGGCACACGACGAGGCAGCCGCCGGAGATGGCGGGACGCACCTGGCGCAGGGTCACCGACATAAAGGTCCGCAACGGGCCGAGACCGAGGCTGCGCGCCACTTCTTCCTCCGCCGGGTCGGCGCGTCGCAGGGCTGCCGCGACCGGGAGGTAGACGAGCGGGTACAAGGCGAGGCTCATCACGAGAGTGGCACCGGGCAAACCTTGTACCGACGGGGCGATCGAATGCCACGAGTACCCGACGACGAAGTCAGGGATCGCGACCGGCAGCACGACGAGGACGGCCCACACGCGGCGGCCGGGAACGCTGGTCCGCTCGATCACCCACGCGGCGCCCGTCCCTAGGACGGCGCACGCCGCGCTGACCGCCGCCGCCAGCTCGACGGTGTTGACCAGAAGTACCCGCGTCAGCCTTCGCAACAGCAGGTGCATGACAGAGTCCCAACCCGAGTGCGCGGCTTCGAGAACCAAGAAGACCAGCGGCACGAGCAGCGCGGCCGCCACGAGTGTGCTGATCACCGCGAGGACGCGAGGCGCGCGCCGGCGTGACCTTCGCAGTGTCGGGGTAGCGAGGGCCATGCCTGAGTATCCCTGTTACACCAGCTGCGCCTGCTGGAGCAGGTGGAGGGCGACCGACCCGTCACCCAGGTCCGCCACCGAGACCGGCGCCGGCGGCAACTGCGAGAAGGGTGTGAGCCCGGGCGGATCGGCAGTCCCTGGCGCGAGCGGGTACTCGAAGCTGTTGCTGGTGACCAGCGCGTCCTGACCGGTCGCCGACACCATGAACGCGACGAGTTGCTCCGCCTCTGCCCTGTGGCTGCTCGATTTGAGGACACCGGCGCCGGATACGTCGATCACGAAACCGGGATCGCCGGCGGCGAAGTAGGCGATCTTGGAATGCACCCTTGACTGCCCGGCCTCCTTTGCCAGCCGGTACCAGTAGTAGTGGTCGAGGACTCCGATGGCGGCCTGCCCGTCGTTGACGTCCGCTGCCAGGGCTTCGTTGTCGGGTTCGATGTGACCTGACGCGTTGTCGTGTACGGCCTTCAGCCACGCGAGGGCAGCCGGGTCCCCCTTGGCCTTTGCGATGGAGGTGACGATCGGTTCGAAGTCGGTCTCGGTCGGGGCCAGCGCGAGCTTCCCCTTCCAGCTCGGATCCGCGAGATCGAGGATCGACTTCGGGACTTCCGACGCGTGGACTCGGGAGGTGTTGTAGACCACGACGCTGGCCCTCGCTGAGACACCGACCCAGTCACCCGCCGGCGAGCTGTACTTGGCCGGAACAGCGGAGAGAGCGGCCTGCGGCAGCTGCTCGAGCAGGCCCTTGCCCTGGAGCGCCATGAGGGCCGGGGAGTTCTCGCTGTAGATCACGTCGGCGGGCGAGTTGCCGCCCTCTTGCTCGATCTCCTGGACGAGAGAGTTCTCGTCGCCGCTGCGGACGTTGACGTGGATGCCGGTCTTCGCCTCGAAAGCGGAGACGATCGCCTGGGTGGTCTCGGCATGCTGGCCGCTGTAGAGGGTGAGGCTCGCGCCGTGGCCGCCACCGGAGTTCCCTCCGCACCCGGCCAGGACGGCCGCGCAGATCACCGCCGTCGATGCAAGAAGCGGTAGGGCTCCACGGCCCCGGCGATCCGGCACCGCGCCAGTGTCGCAGCTCATAGGGTTCCTTTACAACTCATGTTAGGGAGACTGAAGATAGGCGGCCGCGCCGGGCTGGCCCGGCGGCGAAAGCGGGGCCTATCGTCGGGCCAGCAGTGCACCCCGCCGTTCACCGGCCCTTCACCCGCCATTCACCGGAGGCTTGTTCCCAACATGAGTGCCCCTTCCCCCGTACGTGTCGCCGTCACAGGTGCAGCCGGCCAGATCGGCTACAGCCTGCTGTTCAGGATCGCCAGCGGGGAGATGCTCGGGCCGGACCAACCGGTCATCCTGCAGCTGCTCGAGATCACTCCCGCCCTCGGCGCGCTCAACGGCGTGGTCATGGAGCTCGAGGACTGCGCGTTCCCGCTCCTCGCCGGCACCACGACGTCCGACGACCCGAACGTGGCGTTCGGTGACGCCAACGTTGCCCTGCTCGTCGGGGCCCGGCCGCGCAGCAAGGGCATGGAACGCAAGGATCTTCTCGAGGCGAACGGCGCGATCTTCACCGTCCAGGGCAAGGCGCTCTCGGACAACGCGGCCAAGGACATCAAGGTCCTCGTGGTGGGCAACCCTGCCAACACCAACGCTCTCATCGCCATGCACAACGCCCCGAACATCCCTGGAGAGCGCTTCACAGCAATGACGAGGCTGGACCAGAACCGGGCCATGGCCCAGCTCGCCGCCAAGGCGGGGCGACCTGTCACCGACGTGACGGACCTGACGATCTGGGGCAACCACTCCGCTACCCAGTACCCGGATGTGTTCCGGGCCAAGATCGGTGGCAAGCCGGCCAACGAGGTGATCGGCGACGACGCCTGGGTCGAGAAGGAGTTCATCCCGGCCGTCCAGCAGCGGGGGGCGGCGATCATCGAGGCCAGGGGGGCATCCAGCGCGGCGTCGGCGGCGAGCGCCGCGATCAACCACGTTCACGACTGGGTGCTCGGCACACCGTCCGGCAGCTGGGTATCGATGGCGATCCCGTCGGACGGCTCGTACGGGGTGCCCGAGGGTTTGATCTCGTCGTTCCCGGTGCGCTGCAGCGGGGGCAACTACAAGGTCGTCGAGGGGATCGGCATCGAGGAGTTCTCCCGCGGCCGCATCGACGCATCCGTCGCCGAGCTCGGCGAGGAACGCGACGCGGTCAGCGAGCTCGGTCTCATCGGCTGACGGCGCACCCGCTTTTGCGGGACGGAGGCGTTTTGCGGGACGGAGCCGTCGACAAACGACGTGTAGGTCCCGCAAAACGGGCTCGTCCCACAAGAAAAGCGGGGGGCTGCGCCGGCAGCCGCTTGGCGACTGCCGCGGGCAGTTACAGCCGGTCGACGACCGCGCTGGCGAACTCGGACGTCTTGACCTCCGTCGCCCCGTCCATCTGGCGGGCGAAGTCGTAGGTGACGATCTTGTCGGCGATCGTCGCCTCGAGCGCGCGGACGATCTGGTCGGCGGCGTCGTTCCAGCCGAGGTGCTCGAACATCATCACGCCGGAGAGCAGCAAGGAGCCCGGGTTGACCTTGTCGAGGCCCGCGTACTTGGGAGCGGTCCCGTGGGTCGCCTCGAAGATCCCGTGGCCCGTGACGTAGTTGATGTTGGCTCCCGGGGCGATGCCGATGCCGCCGACCTGGGCGGCGAGAGCGTCGGAGAGGTAGTCGCCGTTGAGGTTCGTCGTGGCTATGACATCGAAGTCCTCGGGGCGGGTCAGGACCTGCTGAAGGGTGATGTCGGCGATGGCGTCTTTGACGAGGATCTTGTCGCCCGGCTTGCCGTCGCAGTCGTCCCAACCCACCGCGACATCCGAGAATTCCTCGCGCACGAGGTCGTAGCCCCAGCTTCGGAACGCGCCCTCCGTGAACTTCTGGATATTGCCCTTGTGGACCATCGTCACCGACTTGCGGCCGCGCTCGACCGTGTAGTTGAGAGCCGCGCGTATGAGCCGCTTCGAACCCGACTCCGAGACCGGCTTGATGCCGATGCCGCTGTCGGGACGGATGTCCCAGCCGAACTCGTCGTGGAGCAGATCGATCATCCGCTTCGCTTCTGGGGTGTGGGCCTGCACTTCGAGGCCGGCGTAGATGTCCTCGGTGTTCTCCCGGAAGATCACCATGTCCACGAGTTCGGGACGCTTCACCGGTGAGGGGACGCCCTGGAACCAGCGCACTGGCCGCAGGCATACGTAGAGGTCGAGGATCCGCCGTAGGGCCACGTTGAGAGAGCGGAAGCCTCCTCCCACGGGAGTGGTGAGAGGGCCCTTGATCCCGATCAGGTATTCGCGGAATATTTCGATCGTCTCATCGGGCAGCCAATTGCCCGTCTCGTTGAACGCCTTCTCCCCGGCGAGGACCTCCTTCCACGCGATCTTCTTGCCGTGCTTCTCGGCAGCGGCGTCCATGACCTTCCTGGCCGCCGGCCAGATGTCGACGCCCGTCCCGTCGCCCTCGATGAAAGGAATGATGGGTTCATCGGGAACGGTAAGAGTGCCGTCCTCCACCGTCGTGATCTTCTCGGCCATGACGTCAGCCTACCGGGAGCGCGCGTACAGCCCCGCGGGCCGGCCGCTGCGATAATGACCCGATGAGCGAGTGGGTCTCTCGACCGCTCGATCTGGTTGGCCGCGACGAGTCCCTCGCCGCAGCAGCAGCCGGCATCGAAGGGGGCGGAGTCCTCATCGTGGGCGCCCCGGGGGTGGGCAAGACGGCGATGCTTCGCGTGATGCTGGAGGCGCAGGCCCGCCGCGAGGACACCAAGGTCTTGCGCCTGGTGGCGGACGCGTCGGGGCCGGCGATCCCCTTCGGGGCGTTCGCGCCTCACGTCCCTGAGGTCCGGGGGATGCCGGGCGCGCGGCCCGATCTGTTCTACCTGCTCCAGTCGGTGCGCAGATCGGTTGTCGCCGGCGCCGGCGGCGGCAGGCTGGTCATCGGCGTCGACGACGCCCACCGGCTGGACGAGGCTTCCGCGACGTTGCTGTTCCAGCTGGTGTCGACCGGAGATGCCGTGGCGGTTGTCACCGCCCGAGCCGGCGAACCGCTCCCGGATCCCATCCGGTTGCTGTGGAAGGAGGAACAGGTCGAGCGGATCGACCTCGCGCCATTGGATGTGACCGGGCTGATCGCTCTGGCGGAACGGCTCGTGGGCGGACCGCTCGACGGCGACCTGGCCGAAGCGCTTGCACGGGCGAGCAACGGCAACCCGCTCTACGCCCGGGAGCTCATCATCGCCGGGATCGAAGACGGTCGCGTCGTCGAGAGGCACGGGGTGTGGTCTCTCGAGGGAACCCTGCCGATCGGCCCCCGTCTGACCGAACTGCTCGACGAGAAGTTGCGGGGCGTCGCGCCCGACCTCATCCCGTCGCTGGAGGTCGTCGCGTTCGGCGACCCGCTCCCGGTCAGCGTGATGCGTTCCCTTGTATCACCGCGCGACGCCGACGCTTTGCAGCGTCTCGGCCTTCTGGTGTTCGACGACGTGACGGACTCCGACCAGTTCGCCCATCCCGGCCACCCCCTCTACGGAGAGCTGGTGCGGGCCCGGATAACGGCGAGCCGGGCGACGGAGTTACGCTTGATGCTGGCTGAAGCGTTCGAGGCAGCGGGGCGGATACAGACGGACCTCCTCCGCGTGGTCACATGGAGGTTCGACGCCGGCAAACCCCCGATGGCCGAGACCCTCCTCGCCGCGAGCCTGCGCGCCGCTGAACGCCTGGACTGGCAGCTTTCCGCCCGACTCGCGATTGCTTCGATGGAAGGCGGAGCCGAACCGGGCGGGGCTCTCGCTCTGGCGGAGGCTCTCGGTCACCTCGGGCGGTTCCAGGAGGCGCTGTCGATCCTCGAGGGCCACGAGGGCTCCGACGACGGAGAGAGAGCCCGCCTCGCGGTCCTCCGCTCATCGGTGCTGTTCTGGGGACTCGGTCGCTTCGAGGAGGCTGCAGCTGCCCTGGCCGCGGCCCAGAAACGCATCTCTTCATCACGGGAGCGCGCGTGGGTCGGCGCCGTCCGTGCCGGGATGTTGACCGCTCTCGGCCGCCCCTCTGAGTGCGTGGAGGCGGCCCGCACCATCGCCGGATCTACACAAGTCTCCCCGCGCGCCGCTGATGCCGCACGATCCGCTCTCGCTCTGGGCCTGGTCTGGTCTGGCAGGACCGAAGAGGGCCTCGCTCTGGCGAACATGTCGCCGGATCGCGAATGGGAGCATCACGACAGCGTCCCGCTGGCGAACCGCTGGCCCGTGACGGTCAAGCTGGCCGGGTTCCGGATGGCCGGCCGAGTCGCCGAGATGGAGGAGTTCGCCGGCGAGGAGCACCACTTGGCCGTGCAGCTTCACGACCGGGAGGGAAAGGCCGCGGCCGCAGCTGCTCTCGGCTGGGCGGCTCTGATGCGGGGACAGCTCGAGGTCGCGGCCATGCGCCTGCGCGAGGCCCTCGGCTCACTGGCTGGACCGGACGCGAGCGCCGGTCGAGGCCAGGCTCTCATGACGCTCGTGGAGATTGTCGCCCTGAGCGGGGATTCCCTTGCCGCAGGCGCTGTGCTCGCAGAAGCGAGGCAGGAGATGTTCGCCGCGCCGGACTGGGCGGCGCCGCGCCTGCACTGGTGCGCGGCGTGGGCGGCGGCATCGCGCAGCGAGCTCAGCATGGCCATGGCGGAGTTCGAAATGTCGGCGAAGGCGGCGGCGAGGAGCGGTCAGGTGTCGTTCGAGTTGCTGGCACTCGCAGCGATGACCCGTCTGGGATCACCGGACGGCGCTGGGCGCCTGGCCGAGCTGGCAGCCTCGGTGCAGGGACCACTGGTCCAGATCGTCTCGGCCCACGCGCGGGCGCTGGAAGCTGGCTCTCCCGATGATCTCGAGGACGTCTCCGATTCGTACGAGTTCCTGGGTCTCACGCTGTTTGCCGCGGAAGTGGCGACGCAGGCGAGCCGGGCGCACGCGGCGCTAGGTCAACCCCGCCGGGCCACGGCCGCCGCGCTGCGGGCGCAAACGCTGCTGTCCGGCTGTGGTTCCACGCGGCCATTGACTGTGATGCTCGCCTCGTCGCCGGCGTCGCTCACCCGCCGTGAACGGGAGGTGGCACTGCTGGCCAGGTCGGGACTGTCCAGCCAGGCGATCGCGTCACGGCTGCATCTTTCGGTCCGGACGGTGGACACGCACCTCGCTCGCGTGTACCACAAGCTCGGGATCACCAGGCGCGGGGAGCTACCGGGCGTGCTCGACGGCGAAGGCGAGATCGCCGCGGGCGCGTAGCCCGCGGGCTCCGGCGCTAGCAGGCGTAGTCGAGGTCGTACGCCGAAGCCGGAGGTGGATACGCTCCGGCGAAGCTGCCGGTGTAGCCGTACTGCACGTACTTGACCTTGCCACCGGCGAACGCCTCTGACGGGTCGGCGCAGAACGACGTGGCCGTATAACCCGGGCCGCTTAGGCTGCCGGCACCAGGAACCCACAGGTCGATGCCCGGGATGACCATCCCTGCGGTGATCGCGTTCCACTGGGTCGCGTTCGAGTAGATGCCCACCGACGGTCCGCTGTCGCGCAGCGCGTCGAGCGCGCCCTCGATGACGAGCCGGTTGACACCAGCACCCGTCCAGCCGGAGCCCTTCTCGACGTCCATCCACCACTTGGTCGGATGAACGCCAACCGAATTCGAGTACCTCACCCACTGCAGCGCGTAGTTCCACCCGTAGTTGAAAGCGATGCACGGGGCCTCACCGGGATGGCAGGCGCCGGCTGGTCCGTTGAGGGCCGCTGGAGGTGCAGGGAACGGAACCCCGTCCATGTAGATGTAGGCCTGCATGTTGGGTCCTGCCCAGGCGGCCTCGGCGGTGTAGCAGGGGTTGGGCCCCCCGTAGAACGTGCCGCCGCTCACCTGGACCACGGCGATAGGCGTCCGCGCCGCAGGAATGCTCCCGCACTGGTAGTTGGAGATGTCCATCCCAGTGGTACCCGCCGGTGTGGGCGCTGGGACTGTGCTCGCCAGGGCGAGCGGAGCCGGGACTGGAGCGGGGGCCGGCGCCGGTGCCGGCGCGACGGCGCTGCCGAGATAGGTCGCGTCGCCGAATGTGAACACGCCGCCGTCGGAACCGGTGAGCCAGTAGCCGTGGCCGGAAAGCGTGGGTGCCATCCCGACGATTTGGCCACCGAGGTGCCGGCCGGCCAAGGAGCCGAAGTACTGGGCGTCACCGAAGGTGAAGACGCCGCCATCCGACCCCACGAGCCAGTAGCCGTCGCCCGTGGGCGTCGAAGCGATCCCGACGATGCCGCCACCGAGATGCTGGCCGGCGAGAGAACCGAGGTACGGAGCGTTGAAGGCGAACACCCCGCCATCTGAGCCCACGAGCCAGTAGCCACCGGTGATCGGGTCTACGGCGATGCCGGCGATGTCCCCGTTCAGATGCTGGCCGGCGACCGATCCGTAGTACGGGGTGTTGAAGGAAAAGACGCCACCGTCGGCGGCCGCCAGCAGATATCCGCCGTCCAGCGGGTCCGAGGCAATCGCAGTGACGGGAGCGTTCAGGCGTTGCGACGACGCCGACCCGTAGAACGGTGCGTTCAATGCGAACACCCCACCGTCCGAACCGGCGAGCCACAGGCCGCCCGACGTCGTCTGCGCGGCACCGACGATCCTGCCGTTCAGCATGTGACCGAGCATGGTCCCCGGGTCGTTGCCGGCAAAGGAGTAGACACCGCCGGCGCTGCCGGCCAACCGGTAGCCACCGTCGCTGGTCGCCACGATCGAGGAGATAGGCCGATCGGGCACGTTCTGAATCGACCGCGCAGCGAGATTCGCCGGCAATGGCGCCAACTGCGGCCCGTCAGACGTGTTCTGCGACGACCCCTGGGTAACGCATCTTGCGATGGGCCCCTTGCAGTTCTCGATGACAGGCATCGCCGATGCTGGTGGAACTGCGAAGGCCGTTACACCGCCGAGGGCACCTACTGCGGAGATCCCCACGAGGACCCCGCCGCTCGCCGCGCGCGACTTGGCGCGGCCTGACTTCTTGGACATCCTTCCTTCCCGCCCCTCAAGGACCGACCCCGAGGCAGAGCAGGAGAAAAGGTAACGATGCCGGATCAGGAGGCCATCAACGGGAAAACAACTCTCCCCCGATACACAACCGACGATTGCGACAACAAGTATCAAACGGTCGCGCCGCCCGTGTTCCTCTTGTACCGCTACGGGCCTTCCGTCCTGAAGAGGTAACTCCCGTCCTCCCCCCCGGGTTCCGCGGTGCCGGGCACCACCAGGAACGGCGCCTGCGCCTGCGGGCTCGTCGCGGAAACCGCGAATCGCGGACCGAGCACGTCTGGAACGAGGATCGGCAGGATCGTCGGCGGTAGGTTGCCGCCCGCGTCGGAGGTGATCACGACCGACCCGGTCGACACCGACCACGAGATGGTGATCGGTGTGTTTGCGGGGAATCCCGATCCGGTGACGGTGACGAGCGTTCCGGGTGGCCCGAGAGCGGGGTTCAGCGTGAGCGTCGGGGTGCCGGGCGCTGGCACCGCTGTCGTCGTCGTGGTCGACCCCGGCGCGGCCACCGACACTACGCGTGATGTCCGAGCCGAGTTGTCGGCGCGCCTGAACGGTGTCTGGCCGGGACCGTTCACGGAGAACCCGGTGAGGAACACCGCCGGCGGGATCGACGTGCCCGCGGAGTCCGTCTCGGTGAGCGTGACCTTGTAGTTCCCGGGTGTCGCGTAGACGTGGCTCGCTTGCGATGTGGCGGTCGCAGTGCCGTGCCCGTCCCCGAAGTCCCAGGTGAAGTTGTTCACCGACCCGTAGGCGACTGAGGAGCCCCCGGCGTCGAACGATGTCGGCGTTCCCGACGCGCCGGGTATCGCCGAGAACGAAGCGACCGGTGCCTGGTCGGGGGTTATCGCCAGCTTCTCGGGCCCAGTGAGCGTGCCAAAGCCGGTCCCGAGGTGCGTTGCGTTCCCGAGTACCAGAGACGGAGCGGCGAGCGTATAGACGATCGTGTCGCCCGTCGCTGAGTCGGTACCGGCAACGACAAGGGTCGATCCGTCAGGCGAAAGAGCCTGAGTGGCAGCACCTCCCGCGCTGGGCAGCTGGCGAAGGGTACCTGGCACGCCTGTTGATGGCGAGAATGACTGGACACCTTGACTGCCCGTGACGTAGAGAGTCTGACCCTCGGGACTGACTGTGATGCTCGTTGGAACGAACGACAGAGGCTGCGGGGACCAGGACGGCACCTCACCCGCCTTCAGTGGTAATGGGAGCGCTAGCACCCAACCATTGGGCGAGCTAGTCGGAGTACCTGCAGAGATCGCGTAGAGCATATCGCCGGATGGCGCCACGGCGATGTCGACGATGCTGCCCACGTGGTCGAAGTTGTAGGTCGAGGACTGAGTCGGATTCGTAACGGAAAGAGCTGTGATGCCTCCGAGTCTCCCTGCCGTGCCAGATACGAAGAGGGTCGACCCATCGGGAGATATCGCGATCGCGGCCGGTATCGTCACCCCACCTATCCCGGAAGTGAGTTGGGAGTCGATTGGTGGTGACGTCGAGATCCCAACTGTGTCGATACTGTTGCTGTACACGCCGCTGCTTTGGTTATAGGTGGACTCGAGAACGTATGCCCGCGAGGAATCCGTGGGATCTGCTGCGATCCCGATGGGGTTGTTGGCGGTGTTCGTCCGCGAAGTCGTCCGGCTGGCAACGTCTTCGACCGCGATCAACGGAAGAAACGCGCGTATGGTCGCTGTTGGGGGAAGCAACCCGTAGACAACCTTGGACGCGGTCGGGTTGATCGCGACGGAAGCCACGCCCGAACCGAGAGTGCCGGACGCGACTGGAGCCGCACCCCCGGCCTGTAGGGAAGAAAGGTTGAACTGGTCGTAGGGACCGTTGTTCGACGATCCGGGGCCGCCGACGAACACCTGCGGCGAAGCGCCAGTCGGGTTGGCCGACGCACGACCACCGCCGCCGACCACGCCGACCAGTGACATCCCCGTCGCCACGACGGCGACCGAAGCAGCCGCTACCGGCCAGCGCCGTTTCACGACCCGGCGAGGCTTCCCGCGTAGTAGATGGCCGGCGTGCAGGCCCCCGGGCAACCCGACACGACCAGTTGCATCTGGTTCCCCGCCGCGAAGACGGTCGGAGTGATCCAGTGGTAGTCGAGGTCACGGAAGTTCGCGAGAGACCACTGCATGAGTGGTACGCCGTTGCGGGCCAGGATCAGCGTGCCGGTGTCGCCGTTCGGGTTCTCGACGAGCAGGTCGGTCATCTGAAGGGTCTTGCCGGTCGGCACGGTGTAGACGACCTGCGTTCCGTTCCCGGAGGCTTGGGCGCTGCCGTTGATCGACTGGGCGCTCGACGCGGTCGATGACCCACCGGTCCCGCTCGCCGGCGGAGTCGTCACCGCCGTCGAACCGCCACTCTTGGATCCGCCGCCTCCGCCGGATGTCGCGGGTGCGACCACTCCGGCTGCTGTCAGCTGCTTCTTCACCTGGTCCTTAGCCGTCGAACGGATCTGTGGCTTTAAGAGCACGAACCAGAGGAGCACGAGTAGGGCAATCAGCGCGACGAGGGCCGCCAGCGCAGCCAGCAGCCACCTCGGCAGCAGTGGCCCTTGCGTCATGGAGCCGTCGATCGGCAGCACAGCGGGGTGAGGGCCGACCTCGTCCTCGGGAACGGTGAGCGTCGTGGTGAACGGCAGAGTCTGGGCGGGGCCGCGCCAGAACCGCTTCAGTGGTCGGAGAGTCGCCCGCACGAAGACCGTCTCTCCCGGCTGGACCGTCACCGCCGCAGGCCTGAACGCGAACGCCAACGCGCCACGCGGATCGCTCCCGCTGACACCCGCGACGTAGGGACAGTTCGACCGGTTGTCGACAGCCAGCCGCGTCCTGCCCCTCAGACCGCCGCGCGTGATCCGGGGGACCAACTCGGCCCCGACCGCGCTGAAAGGCGCAACGTTCAGGGACGCCTCCTCGACGACGCTCCCGTCTGGGTCCTCGGACGACGCAACCCGGATGCCGAGCGGCATGGCACCCGCCGCCGACGCGGGCTCGCGCGGCGCCAACACCACGACGCTCACCGTTCCCGAAGCCTGCGGGAACAACGAGATCGTCTCAGGGCTGAACGACACCCACTGCGATCCCCCTCCCAGAGCTTCGAAGGAGAATCGGTCGACGACCGTCCCGGTGTTACGGATCTGAAGGGTAAGAGTCGACGGTCTACCCGGTTCCACGTCGATATTGGAACTCGACAGCTGAGCGACTGCACCCATGTGAAGGACCTCCGCGTTACCTATCGCCGGATGGACTAAACGTGCCTTGTTCGATTCACTGTTCGAGAAGAAATGTCCGATAGGACAGCCGGGTCTCCTATCGGAACATCCTGGCGAAGCGCAACGCCGGAGCGGCCTTCTTGGCCACCGGTGCAGCGCCCTTCACGGCCTTTGCTACCGGCGCCGCGCGACTCTTCAAAAGGTTGATGCCCGGCGCCGCTCGTCCCTTCAACGCCTTGACGTCCGCCCCGGCTGCCCCCTTCGCTCGCACGAGGACGCTCTTGGCCGGCACCGCTGCCTTCTGCAGGGCTGCCCTCTCCGCTGCGGCGGCCTTCTTCGCTTCGGCGGCAAGGTTGCCGGCCTTGCTCTTCATCGGCGCGGCTGCGCTACCGAGATTGGCGGCTGCCTTCTGCTTCACCGCCTTCGCCGCGCTCTTGGCTGCCTGGAGCTCCTTCATGGCCGAGGTCGCCCCAGGCGTTGCCGCCCCTTTCCCGCGCACCAGGACGCTCTTCGCCCCCTGAGCCCGGCTAGCAGCAAGCTTCTTCGCGTTGAGGGACTTCGCCGCGAGCTTCTTGGCGTCCGCTTTCGCCGGCGCCGGCAGTCGGGGCGCTTGGAGCTTCGGAGGCTTGGGAACCTTCAGCCTCGGTACCGCTGGCTTCTTCAGCGCCAGCGGACCGCCGACCCCCCGGATGAGCACGCTCTTGGCCGGCGCCGCGAGCGATTTGGCCCGTGGAACGACGAGCTTCTCTACCGCGCCGGCGGCGATCGTCCCGGCGACCGGGACCGCCATGGACGCGCCGGCGCGAACGGAGGGCTTCAACTCTTGCTGAAGAGCTCGACTTCGGTGAGCGCTGCGTTCTGCCCCTGGGACGACGCGTACACCGACTCGATGGTGACGGTCAGCGACGTCACCTTCTTGGCACTCACGCCGAACGATTGGAACGACGCGGTGTCCTCGAGCGTGATCGACTTCGAGTACGGCGCAGTTCCCCCGTTGAAGGTCACGAGGATCACCTTGGGACGGGGCTCGCTGAGGTAGGCGTTGGGCGTGTCGTTGTCACCGTTTATGACACCGAACTTGTCGATGTTCGTGGCCGCCTGCAACGTGATCGTCAGAGTCGAGCCGACACCCGAGTTCGGGCTCGCCGTCTCCCAAGTGGTGTTGCTCGCATTGTCGATCGCGTTGCCCGCCGGGTGACCGGGCGCCGCGGACGTCGCCGTCGCCCCCACCGGGTGGACCGGGTTGTAAGTGGTGTGGATCGCGTTCTTGACGTCGTGGTACCACGTACTGAAACGATGCTTGATCGTCTTGCTGAAGGGCCCGACGAAGGTCAAGATCAAGAACACGACTATCGCCAGCGCGACGATCTTCGTCACCCAACTCGATATCCACCCGCCGCCGGCGCCGCCGAACGCACGCCGCCTCATGCGAGGCCGCTCTCCCGCCGCACGCACCTTCCGCTTGCGCAGCCGCAGCCACAACCGCTTGTACCAGGGCGGCACGAACACGACGGCCTGCTGCAGCGACGCACCACAGCGCCGGCAGAACTTGCGAACCGGGTCGTTGCCGTCGCCGCACTGACCGCAGATCAGGTCACCGGGATTGATGACTCTCTGCGGCGAAGGCTTCGGCTTGGGCGCGGGACGTGCCCGGGCAGCAGTCGGTTTGACCGCTTCGGGCTGGACAGCACCCGGTGCCACCGGGCCTGTAGGGGCCGCCGGTTCGGCCGGTGGGGCGGCAGGGGCGGCGCTCGAACCAGCGCTCGGGCCTGTGGTCGCCGGCGCCGAGCTCACCGGCGCCGAACTCGCAGCGGGAGCCTGGATTGTCGGGGGGGTCGAGGTACCCGCACCGGCGGATGGCGAGGAGGCGGCGGGGCTCGCGCTGTGGGGCGCGCTCGCCGGCCGCTCGACCACCGGTGGCGGTGTTGAGATGATGGGGGTCTTCTCCACCGGCTCGGCGACTCTGGCGGCCGGCGCGACGACGGACGTGTCCTCCGCCGCCGGTGTCGTGACCGCAGGCGCGGATGTCGTCGCCGTGCCGCCAGCCGAAGAGGTCGCGGCGGGCGCCGCGGACACGGCCGGCGCTGAGGCTGCAGGCGCTGACGACGGGAGGGGCGCCGATACCGGACCCGGTGTCACCACCGCCGGTTCCGGCTCCGCTTCGGGCTCTGCGACCGCCACGGCCGTGGGCTCTTCCGCCACGCCACCGCCAGAGCTGCCGGTGCGGGACTCGCCCACACCGACGATGCGCTCTTTTACCCGCTCGAACAACCCCGCCTCGACGGCCGGCTCCGGTTCTGGCTCCGGCTCCGGCTCGGGGGCCGGCTCTTCTACCGCCTGTTTCTCGCCGGCCCACTCGAGGAAGGCAGCGCACGACCCGCAGAACGTGTCGCTGTCCTCATTCTCGAAGCCGCACTTGGTGCAGATGATCAACCCGAGGGCTCCTTCCCTTCCGAAGACCCCTCCCCGGCGTCCTCGTCCCGTTCGTCCTCGCTGGTCGGCCCGGGCGCAGCAAGCTCGACCTTCTCCGATCCTGGCAGATCGATGGCACCCGGAGCGGAATCATCCGCCTCTCCGCCATCGCCTGCCCCCGCCTCCGCCGCGGGCTTTGATTCAGTGGCCTCCGCCACCACCTTGCCGGCGGCGCTGAGGATCTCCACCTTGAACACGACGTGCGCCGGGCGCGACGCCGCGACGATCCGCTCCACGGTCCCGATGCTCAAAGAGTCGGGGTCGTCGACAGGCAGCCGCACCGTCAACGAGGCATCGCTCGTGCCCGTAAATGCCGTGTCGGCGGTCTGCGACCACTCGCATCCGCCGCTGTCCACGATCTCGGGTGTGGTGCCGGCGTAGAGCGCCACGTGCGCGGCGAGTCCGGCGGCTGTGCCCCGCACCCTGTAGATGCCCACCGCCTCGTCGATGAGACGGCGCCGGCGATCCAACGGCCATCTCTCGTCGACATCGACGCCGACCCAGCTGGCAAGCCAGTCGACGAAATCGTCGGGCGTCAGGTCGTTGTCGAGGTACGAGTCCCAGCAGTCGATCGTGGCGAAGACGGGAGCGAGCACTTCGTCGAGGCCTTGCGTGAACCGCACGCAGAAGTCGTCCTCCTGCAGCAGCGACGGCAGCTCCTCCGACAGGGGGCGGGCCACGCCGAGACCTGGGGTGGTACCCCGGCCGGGCTCGGGGACCACGACGGTCGACTGGCCCCGCGGGCTCGGGAGCGACGATGCCTCGATGACGGCCATCGCTAAGCAGCCCCTTCCACACGGATCTGGTGCTCATAGGAGAATACGAGAGCGGTCGGAGCCACTTCGACGCGCTGGGCGGCCTGCCCGCGTTCTCCGGTGATCGGGTTGGCAGCGAACAGCCGGGCGTCCTCTACCAGCTCGACTCCGGGCAAAGACTGCAGCAACGCGTAGATCTCGCCGACGTGGACAGGACGCCCGAACGGCCATCCGGTCCCCTGGAGGCCGCCGCTGATCGGGTGCAGATACCGGTAGAGAGCGCGCGTGGCGTTGTCCTGCAGGCGGTTGGCATCGGCCCACGGGCGCGCCCGCATCATCGCGACGACGGTGACCCCCTGGTACGACGGCGGCTCCACCATGACGCGGGCGCCGATCGTGCGCTTGAGGTCGAGCGCGGAAGCGATGTTGCTCAAGGTCTCTGCGGGCGGGACGAGCCGCTCGAAGCTGAGCCTGCCGTCCTCGTCGTCGGCGACCGAAGGCACGACCAGAACGCGCACACCCCCGGCGTCCTCGGGGGCGAGGGCCGGCACAGCGTGCACCCGCGCCGTCTCGGGAGCAGCCTGGCGGGCGAGCTGCTCGTAGTCCTCCGCTGTCACCGCCCTGTTCAGGGTGCGCAGCACGATCGGCCCGCGGACCTTGGCTTCCTCGATGTCCTCGCCGTCCACGCCGCCAGTGGCCGGCCTGCGGTTCTCGACCCGGGTGATGAACGGGATCGTGGTCCTCAAGACCTTGATCGCGCCGCGCGCTATGTTGCCTCTCCTGCCGCCGCCGGTGTGGTACCCGCGGATGCGGATGACGGAACCCTTCGGCGGCACGGCACCGAACTGTGTGAGGGTGCCGTCGTCGTTGCGCACGACAGGACCGAACACGATCTCTCCGTTGACAGCGTCGAGCGCGAAGTGGCGATCTTCTTCCGTGCTCTGCGAGAAGTCGCCGACCTCCGTCCACTCCTGCCAGCCCTCGTCGTCGCTGGACACCTCGACGACGGCGCCGCCAGGGGTCGGGATCACGGGTGAGCGCGAGACGAGGTAACGCTGGCCGGCGACACCCTCCGACAGCCCGAGGACCTCGTCGTCGACGAGCTCGGCCTGCACCGCGGGCGTCGTCCCGCCGACGGTGCTAGCAGAAACCCTCTTGATCAGCGGGGAGTTGCTGTAGAAGGGCTGGCCCTCCTCGGGAGCTGTCACCCGGGCGCGCACCCATCCGGCTCGTAGCTGGTGGTCCAGGGACATCTGGTGGGTGCCGGGGATGTGGAGCACGACCTCGCCGGCCCGGTTCAGGCCTCCTGTGCTGTCGGAGTCGAGCTCGCATTCCGCCCAGTCGTTGCCGTCGTACGCCTCCCACACCAGTGGTGGCCACTCGGGGTCGACACCGACGCCTTCTATCTCGCAGTCGAAGCGGAGGCTGACAGCGCAGTTGGGGACGCCAGCGGAGAGCCCGAACAACAGCACCTCGTCGGGCGCCGGTTGCGCCGAGAAGCATGAGAACGGCGACAGCATCAGCGCGTCCGTGTGGTTACGCCAGGTTCCGCCCGTCGGGATCGAGCATACGAAGCTGAGCTCGCACGGGATGATCTGGAGCTCCTCGCCTGTGGTGAACGCCACGGCCGACTGATCGACGTCTGCACGGGGTGTCGCCACCTCCACGCCGGCGGGAACGACGATCGGGTTGTCCTGCGGCGCCGACAACCAGAACGTGACAGGCGTCGTCGCTGCGGTCGGCGGGAACAGCCGGACGCCGATCAGCTCCAGGAACTTGACGTAATTGCGGTCCGGCACACGGTTGAGCCTGTACAGGAGCTGGTCGACCATGTAGGCGAACGTCTCGATGAGAGTGACGCCGGGATCGGAGACGTTGTGGTCGCTCCACTCGGGGCAGCGCTGCTGGACGAGGCGCTTGGCGTCGTCGACGAGGCTCTGGAACCGGCGGTCGTCGAGGTTGGGTGCGGGCAGCGACATCGTCTCCTACTCTCCCTCGGGTATCACATAGAAGGGGAAGACCAAGTTGCGCGGGTCGTAGGACCCCTTCTTCGTGTAGTTGATCGAGATGTACATGGCGCCGCGGTCGAACTGGTCGACGCTGACATCGACGGACTGCACGTCGATGCGCGGTTCCCACCGGGCGAGGGATCTCTTGACCTCGGACGAGAGGCGCCCTGCGGTGGTGGCGTTCGCCGGAGCGAACACGAAGTTGTGTATGCCGCAGCCGAACTCCGGACGCATCGGTCTCTCGCCGGGCGCGGTCGCGAGGATGAGGCGTATCGCCTGCTCCAGGTTGCGATCGTCCCCCGCAAGGGCGATGCTCCCGGTCGGGTCGGTGCTCACGGGGAAACGCCAGCCCCGACCGATGAACCTCTCGGACACCGTTCCCTACCCCCTAAGCACCGAGGCTGATCTGGGGAGCGGAAACGCTCACGTTGCTTCCCTCGACCTTGACCCCGCCGGCCCCTTCCATGGACAAAGAGGCGGGCGACTGGACGGAGACCCCGCCGGTTCCTTTGATCGACACGTTGCCCTCGGACTCGATTCCTATATCGGCGGTCGCCTTGAGCGAGAGCGCGCCTTGCGCCTGAATGTTGATCTGGCCCTCGGAGTTGATGGTGATCGTCTGCTGCTGGGAATCGAGCTTGATCGTCAACGTCTGTTCGCCGTCGACGATGGTGATTCCGAGCTTGTCCGGGCCGTCGTCGAACTCGATCATGTGTCGCATCCGCGACATGATCCTCCTGTTCGCCACGCCGCCCTCGATGCTGGGAGCGGGTTGCGGTTTGGAGACTCCGTTGTAGAGGTTCCCGATCACGTAAGGGCTGTCGACATGTCCCCTGTCGAAGCCGACCAGGACCTCGTCGCCGACCTCCGGAATGAAAAGGCAGCCGTAGCCGCCGGCCTTCCCGGCACCGATCTGCATCGTGCGGGCCCACGCGCTCACATAGGCCTCCGAGAGCCAGGGGAACATCACCTTGACCCGCCCTTGGCTCTCCGGGTCCATGTTGTCCGTGACGATGCCGATCGCCACTCCAGGCACCCGGCCGTTGCCCGTTAGGTCGGAGACACCACCACTGCCAGAGGCCAGCGCGAGCATCGAGCGGTCGCGCATGCCGCCGACGGTGAACCAGGTGGAATACCCGCCGTTGCCCGGTTCGAAGCGGTGGCGGGCCGCGGTGCACACGTATTGGCCGTCGAAGGGCGGGCCCACCATGCCGAGGCTGATCACCTCTCCCGCAAGGATTGCCGGGTTGCCGAGGCATTCGCCTTCCATCTCGGCGAGCGCGCCGGCGATGTCGGCGGCGATGGACTCCGCCCGCTTCTCCGCGGCCCCCTGATCGTCGAAGGGACGACTGGCGTCGAAGAAGGGAAGCGCACCCACCTCACCGGCGAGAGCGGGGGGCAGGGTGCCAGGGTCCAGGCTCTGCGACGTGGATGGCGCGCTCGGAAAGAGGCCTACGACGGGCATCGCTTGTTTGGGGTTGTACCCGGTCACCGTCACGGCCGGAACCTGCTCGGAGCTGGTGACATTGCAGCGCAGGCGGATCAGATTCTTGCCGAGCACCAGCTGGGTGCCTTGGGGGGGCTCCGCGTACGACATCACCGGAGGCAGCCCTTCCTCCGGCTTGTTCATGGGCCCGAACTGAAACAGTCCCATCGGATCGACGTAAGCGACGCAGTTCTCAAGCGCCGCAAGCTGCTGGATGAACACCCACGGGCTGACGTTGGGCTGGGTAACCCATTCGTATTGAGTGCTAGTGGGAATTACCTCACCGGTCATGAGCCCGGCCTCGGCGACGATCTGGGTGACGACATCCGAGGCTGACATTTGCGGGTAGGCCATGGTCTTGGTCCCGCGCATGAGCCGGTGCGACCGGTCCAGACCCGTCACGATCGTGAGGTGCCCCTCCGGCCCGTACTCCACTTCGACCCCGGTGATGTCACCGGTCATGAGCGGAGTCGGTGCCCCGCCCGTGGTCACCTGGAGCATCACCATCACACCGAGCTGGAGGCCGCCGGGCTCGAGCACCTGCGTGCTCGGCGCACGGAAGACGAGCCTGAACTGCGACGGCACGAACACCGTCGTGTCGACCTCCGCCGAGATCAGCTTCGCGGCGACCATCGGGTTGAGCGGCGTTCCCTCGACCCGGACGTCGATCTGGGCGCTGGTCGTGTCGGTCATGGTCATCGCATGGACCTCAACCGATCGCCTCGGCTTCCGCCGGGTCGGGCACCAGCAGGACGGTCCCCGGACGCAACCGCATGGGGTCGTCGATCCCGTTCGCTACGGCGAGCGCCCTCCAGCGGTTGGGGTTCTTGTACTCCGCAAAGGCAATGGAGGCCAGGGTGTCGCCTTCGACGACGGTGTGGGAGCGCCTGGTCGTGAGACCACCCGAGGTGGGGTTGGTGCCCGGGAGGACGCTGGGCACAGCCTCGAGGCTCACCACAACCTCGGCCAGGACGGGGTTTCCGAGGAGGAACCGCTTGTAGGTGATGGAGAGGGCCGTGATGTAGGCCTCCTCCATGATGATGTTGGTCCCCCACCCGTACATGACCGTCGGAGGCTTGGAGTCCTGCAGCGCCTTCGACTCAGGGGTCGGTGCCATCGCCTGCTTCAGGATGGCGATTGCCTCCTCGGGCGGGTTGGGCGGCAACCCGAACTGGTCGAGGAGGATCTTGACGTCCATGGTCTGGGCCTTGGTCCCCTGGAACTGCGGGGTACCTCCGCTGTCGGCGGCGGGCTGAGGCGTGTGGTGCCAGCTGGCCTCTTTCTTGATGGTGTACTCGTCGGGGTTGTAAGGGAACACGATCGTCCCGAAGCCGGGTGGCAGCACCTGGATGTACGCGCTGACCATGCTGGCCATGCTGGCTGCGTCTGCCGCTGACATACCTGTAGTCGACCTCCTCCCCTTCTACAGAAAGCCCTTGTAGGCCAGTTCCAACTGCTCTTCGGCGATCTTGAGCGATGCCGCGTCGAACGACGGTCCGGTCCACCTCACCGGGATCACACCGAAGAGGTTCCACATCACGATCGGCTTGCCCATCGGGTCGAGGGCCTTGATTTGGGCGAGCGTCGGGACCGGCATCATCGCGAACGAGCTGATCCAGTTGACCACCTTCTCGGTGTCCGGGCTTATCGGCCTGCCCAAAGTGATGTTCGAGAAGGTCACATGCCCCGGCAGGTGGTGCATCACAAACGACAGCGCCGTGTCACCACGCGCTTCGGTCTGTATCGAGATGCCCATCCCGGTGCACGTCGTCCAGTCGCCGAGTTCGACACCATCGACTTCCACCGAGAAGTAGACGCTGAGCCCGGGATCATTCGTGACGAGGTCGCTCACGTCACCACCTCCGGTAACTGTCGGTCAGAAGGCCCGCCCGCTCCCGGTCGGAGCGGAGCTCGCGGCGGAGCTTGAAGCTGATCAGCGGGTAGAGCCAACTCGCGAGCTTGGCTAGGTCCTTGTCGCTGGGGCGGGAGCTGAACACGCCGTCGTCGCCCTGGCGGTTGCCCCCGATCACCGGCTTCGCCGCCGAGGGTGAAGCGACCTTCCACGCATGCTGGACCGGCGCCGCAGTAGCAGGCGCCGGTGCGGGCGCCTGCATAGCGGCGGGTTCGCCGGCACCTCCGGCCTGGGGCACGCTGACCGGTGATCCGGTCATCGCCGCGGCGGGGTTACCCGTGACAGCGCCGAGCCTTATCAGCGCTGAGGCCAGCGCGCCTTCGTCGATCGACTGCGGCTGCGACCGGGCGACCGGGAGCGCAACGGAGCCGGGCACACCGAAAGCCGCTGGTGGCGTGGGAACCGGTCCGGGCGCACCTGTGATACCGGTCGTCATCGGACCATCGTCGAGCCCGGCTGACGTTGCAGGCGGCGAAACGGCCCTCGCCATGGAAAATGCCGGCGCCACGTACGACAGCTCGGAGGCGACGGCAGCTGCCTCCATCGTCCTGCCGGCCGGGCTGTTCTCCGCGGGCATCGCGTGAGGCCCGGCGCGGCGCTGCTGCGCGGCGTGGGTGAGCTCGTGGGCGAGCAGAGCCCGGCCGGGACCCGAGTCAAGGGTCCCGAATGACTTCGGGATGACCACCCTGTCCTCGGTCGTGAACGCGTCCGCTCCCATGGCCTGGGCCTTCGCCGACGACGCGGGGGACCTGTCGATCGCCACGTGGTCGAGGTCGACCCCGTGTCGTTGGCCGACCACAGCCTTCAGCGCGGCGCCTTCTCGCGCCGCGCTCCGGTCGACCGTACGGGCCTCGGCCCGATCGATGGCCTGGAAAGGTGTGAGCACCACGACGGCCCGCGGCGCCGGCGGCAACAGACCGGAGCGGGCGGCGATCAGCGGCGTCTCCCCGGCTGGCTCAGGCGTGACGACGGGAAGCGACGAGGTCTCCCCGTACGTGAGGGCCGGAGCTTGGGCAGCCGGTCCCGCCTTCTGCGCTGGCGGGGAGCTTGCGGGAGTGCCGGCCGCGGCCGCGAGCGGGAGCTGGCCGAGAGGGCTGCCGGGTGCGTTGCGGGGACGGCGGGCGTAGCTTGCCGCCACGGACGCGGCGTCGAGAGAGGCCGCCGTCGTCGGCAGATCCCGCAAGGGCGCGCCGAGGCCGCTGCGTCGCGGAGCCGGATCACCTGGGCTCGAGTGGGTGGCGGTCCCGGCGCCGGGTTCGATGGGTAGGGCACCCCGGTCGGTAACGGGGGGTTCGGCGGGGTTGTTCTGCTGCACGACCTCCAACGACGGAGCGGGGACCTGACCGTCCGGTCCGGTCTCGGGCACAGAAACGTCGGCGTGCGGCGTCGACACAGGTGCGTGATCGGTACCGGCCTCGTCGAGTGGCGGACGGTCGCCGAGAAGAGGCGCGACGGCGAGGGGCTCACCGGCAGCGGCGGGTGCGGCGGTGCTGGCGGGTCCGACAGTGGCGCCCGCTTCGCCCGGCTCGGCGAGCACGGCCGTGATGTCGCCGCGGTCACCCTGGGGCACTGGCGCATCCACCCGGCTCGGCGGGGACGCCTTCAGGTGTACCAGTGGAAGCTGCGGCGGTGGCTGGGACTCGACGAGCGGCCGTGGCGTCGGGGCCGGATCGACCCTGACAACCGGTCCCGTCGCCGTGCGGGCCACTCTCGGAGTGCTCGTCGACGAGGAGTAGGTCTGGGAGGCCGAAGGGCCGTCATGCCGGATGCGGGTGCCCATCCCGGTCGCCGCGGCCGGAGGAACTTCCGCACCCGTGCTGACAGATTGGGTACCGGCTCTGGGGGCCTCTGCCGAAGGCTGCGGCGGCGCGCCTG
>DATLUM010000120.1 GCA_035533095.1 Acidimicrobiales bacterium
ACGATCATCGAGACAGACGGCTTCTTCGCGGCCAACCGTGACCACGCCGACGGCCCGCTGAACCTTGCTATGCAGTCCCCGGAGAGGCGGGTGGCTACCCTGACCGCGCTCACAGTCGACCCACGACCCCGCGAAGCAGCGATCTCGGATGTCGAGCAGGCTCCGCACGGGCCTGGCCAGCGCGCCGGCCTCGGCGGGAGGGAGGATGGTGAGGGTGACCGACCGGCCGGACGAATCCGTCAGGGTCAGCGTGTCGACCGTGCCGTCGGGCGTCTTGCCAAGCTGGATGTTGGCGTCAGGCGGCAGCGCGAAGCGGGTGCCGTCGTCGAACACGACCTCGCGGCCGTGGACTCCCCTGACCGTTCGTTTCGCCGGGAGCTGCGTCAGTCGCCCGTACTGCTTCGGCTCCCGCTGAACCGGCCATTGCACGCGCGCGCCGACCCGGAGCAGGCGCAGGGCGGATTCGGTGGGAGTCATGGTGACCTCCTATCGGTGCGCCGCGCAACGCAAGCCGTGCGCGGTCAGGCGGGTGGCGGGATCGTCGTGCCCGACGCCGCAGACCTGGCCGGACCCGCAGTCGGGGCAGGTGATGCCGACCCCTTCCCCGCTCGTCTTGTCCGTCCAGAGCGTGAGCGTCGAGCCGCAGGCGCCAACGCGGAAGCGGCGGCCTTCTTCCACCGGGCCCGTCGGGTCGCCAGTGCGCCGGCGATGCGTCACCTCTGGCACGATCGCCGGCGACACGGGCACGAGGACGCCCCACAGCGGCCACGCGGCGTCGAAGTCGGCGGTGGCCTCGATGACCAGGGCCGAGTGGGAGGCGACCGGGTCGTCCTGCATCGTGGTCACCGAACGCTCCTGAAGTTGCCGTCGCGCATCAGCACCTCGTCGTTCGGCCCTTCGACCCACCAGAGCCGCTGGTCCACGTTCCAGTCGGGGTCGAGGTCGTCGCGCGCGGGCATCGCCCGCACGAGCTAGATGGACATGAGCCCGTGGGCGCGACCCCAGGAACGGAGACGCACAACTTCACGCCGCGCAGCCGTCTTGGTGAACGTCTGGACGGTGACGGCATCCGAGGCCGAGTCGCTCATCGCCAGTCTCCCGCCGATGCTCCGGTCCGGCTGCCGATCGTCCCCCCAGAGGCCGACGCCGGAGGGTCTGCGGACGATCGCCGATGTCAAGATCGCCGACAAGGAAGATGCGTCGACGGATCTGGTCAGACGATGACCAGCGCGTTGTGAATGTCCACCACGCCTTCTGTGAGCACCATCATTAGGGGGACAAGCCAGAGGATGAGGCGGATCCACGCCTCGCCGCGAGGCGCCCCCAGGCGGACGAGCAGAGGACTGGGCCGTCGGCGCGCAATACGCTGCACCACCGAACCGCGGGTGAGCATCCAGCACATGCCGAGGAAGACCCCGATCTCGAGCAGGTGAAACACCGGCAGGAGCCAGGGCGACGCGGCTGCCAGTGCGCTGCCGATCGGGTTGAGCTCGTTCGCGTGGCGCACCAGCAGGCCGGGGTGTCCCGGCACCGGCGTCCAGGCCAGAGCGGCCATCGTCTCGAACGAGTCGAGCATGACGAGGGCCGAGCCCAGGACGAAGAGCGCCCAGAACCGGCGCGACAGGCCCCAGAGCCCCCTCGGGCGATGGGCGGGACGGGGAAGGTGAAGGACCGTCGTGCGTCCACGCGTCAACTCGTACATGGTCGTGCTCCTGTGCTCCGGGCCGAGGTGCCGGCGGCTCAGGCCGTCCTCCTCGAACGCACAGGGACACTTGGCGAGGACCGAGCGGTGTCAAGGGTTTGGGCCGGAGCTGACGCAAATGCGCATCCGGAGCGCGGTTCATCACCTCGCCGAGAGAGCGCCCCACATCGTGGGCCGGGCACTCCATCGGGCCATGTTGCCCTTGACCACCGCACCGCTCGGAACCAGCATCGCGTCGCAAGAAACAGGGAGGATCGGAAGCCAACCGATGACCTCACACAGCAGCCCGCTCGCGACACTGGTTCAATCGGTGATCGAGCGGATCTCGCAGCGGCACCGGCCATCCGGTCCGCTTCTGCCGCGCGGTTCCCGACGCGAGGCTGGTCGGATCCGTCACCGGGTGACTGGGGCGTCGTTCTGGACACGCGCTGATCGACACCCCAATCCACGGAAGCCGGTGAAGCGGGTCGTGAATGACCTCGGCGGCATCTACGGCGATTCCAACCTCACGGACCGTTGGGGACTGAAGGCCACCCGGAACGACATGCTGAAGCCCGATCTCCGGAAGGCACTCCTGACTCGTCGCATCGACGACGAACAGCGGCACGACTCGCGCCTCGTGTGGCGCGGAAGGTTCAGTGCGCTACTGGGACGCGGGCGGCGCGTTCGTGAGGGCAATCACGAGAGGATCTCGGTCGCGCTCGCGCTCGCGGTCGCCGCCGCGCTGCTGGCGGGCTGCACGGCCGGCGGTGCGACCGCCCGCCCGGTACCGACGCCGTACAGCACGGCCGCCGGGAGCGGCCTGTACTCCGGTCCTTACTTCCGCGTTCCCACGGACGGAGCGGTCGCCATCGACTACACCGCCTCCGGCACGTGCAGCCTCGCGTTCAGGCTCTACCAAGACCCGAGCGGCTTCCTGGACACGCCGACCGCGCCCGTCGGTGGCGCGGCCATCACAGG
Organism: Acidimicrobiales bacterium; assembly: GCA_035533095.1. Taxonomy (NCBI): domain Bacteria; kingdom Bacillati; phylum Actinomycetota; class Acidimicrobiia; order Acidimicrobiales; species Acidimicrobiales bacterium. The sequence goes on from DATLUM010000120.1 coordinate 2,663, forward strand.
TACGTGGGTCCTGTCTATCCCGGCGGGCCGATATGCCCTCTATGGGGGTGGTGCGGGCTGCACATGGTCGGTCCTGGTCCGACCGAACTGATGACCCTGACCATTGGGTGTGAGGCCGGGGGCGTGTGTCAGCTGCTGGTTCCGCGGGTCGGCTGGGCGAGCAGTGACTGTCGGGGGACGTTCCATACCATCTCCGAGGCGCGACGACGGGGGCGTGCCGCAGAGGGCTGCGGCTGACGAACCGCGGATTCGCAACCGGATTTGCCTCAGCTCTTGGCCGAGATTCGTCAAGGGACGGGCACGCGTTGGGGCGCACCGGACACGGGGCGGCAGCAGGCCGACCGGATGAAGGTACGTCCGTTTCGGGCCGGCACTGTAACCACGCCCGGAC
>DATLUM010000121.1 GCA_035533095.1 Acidimicrobiales bacterium
GGCCCGACGCGCTGCCGGTGGTGTCACCGAGCCCTCGAGCGGGGCGAGGCAAAGCCGGGCGGCCGCCCACGGCAACGCCCGGCCATCGAACACCCTCAGCGAGCTGCGCCGGGACGGTGGTACGGATCGCGAAAATTCCTCAGTGTCGATCACCGAAATTCCCCAGGTGTGGGCGGGGTGGTGAGCCGGGTTCAGGCTAGCTCATGAGGTGGCGCGGTCACCTCCTTGGCCGAGAAGTTCCTGGACGGCAATTGGCTCATCGCATTCCGGGCAGCAGCCTCCAATGCCGATTCGGCGCATGAAAGTTCGGCATTCGTCGCATCTTTGATCGCCGAGGGCCCGGGCGCCGCAGTTGTCGCATTCGTAGATGGTGACGGGCCGGCGAGGCCGGGGGTCGGGGATGGTGACGGGCGGGTGGCCGTTGACGCGTCGTCGTCGGTAGGCGGCGGCCTTGCAGGCATCGGAGCAGTAGGTGCGCCGCCCCGACGCGGCGAACGCCCTCTGGCAGATCGGGCAGGCTATCGTGACGCCATCGTAACATGACGGGGAGTGGGGGGTGGGGTGGTCGGTCATGATCCGGCCACCGCCCGCCGGGTGGCGTCGGCCCGGGCCCGATGCGACCGCATCCGGTAGCTGTCGCCGTTGATGTTGAGGACCACCGATCTGTGCAAAAGGCGGTCCAACATGGCGGCCGCGATCATCGGGTCGTCGTTGAAGGCTTTGCCCCAGCTGGCGATCCCGAGGTTGGTGGTCAACGCGATCGAGCCTTTCAAGTAGCGTTGGCTGACCACTTGGAACAGGGCCGCGGCGGCCTCGGCCGGCATCGGCAGGTAGCCGACTTCATCAATGATGAGCAGCCTGGGTCCGGCGTAGAAGCGCATGGTGGTGGCCCAGCGGCCCTCGAGGGCGGCGCGCTGGCAGCGGGCCGCCAGTTCGGTGGCGGTGGTGTAGTAGACCCGCATCCCCGCCGCCACCGCGGCGTGGCCGAGCCCGACGGCCAGCATGGTTTTGCCGACCCCGGGCGGCCCGATGAGCAAAATGTTGGTGGCGTCGTCGACGAAGCGCAGGGTGGCCAGCTCGCCGATCAGTTTGGGGTCGACGGACGGCTGGGCGGAGTAGTCGAAGTCGGCCAGGGTGAAGGGGGAAGGCAGCGACGCGAAGCGGGCCAGGCTGGCCGAGCGGCGGGCGTCGACGGCGGCGACCTCGACCGCCAGCAGCCGTTCCAGGAAGGCTTGGTGGCCGAGCTTTGCGGTCCGGGCGTGGTCGAGCTCGCCGGGCAGGGCCTCGGCCGCGGCGGTCATGCGCAGGAACGCCAGATGGGCCCGCAGCTTTTGGTAGTCGGAGGATTCGCTCACGCGCCCAGCCCCTTGTCGGTGACGGTGGTGGAGCCGGGGAAGGCCAGGTGGATGATCTCGGCCAGGCCGTCGAGGTCCACCGTCGGCGTCGCCGCCTCGAGGGGGTCGAGCCCGCCGAGACGGGCCGCTTCGGCTTGGGCGGCCGCCCCGGGCGGTTTGTTAGCCTTGCGGTCACAGGGCCGGGCGGTCGAGAACTGGCCCAGCACGACCGCTTCGAGCGCCCGGCGATGCCCTTCGTCGCGCACGATCGCCCCCGCCCCGGGCGCCTCCATCCGGTGCGACCCCAACACCGCCCCCGTCGGCGAGAAGATCTCGACCGTGGCGGTGCCCAGGCGGTGCGCGACGCGTACCTCGAGCCCGCCGAGGCCGGGCGGGACCGAGTACCGGTTCCCCCGGAACGCGACGGTGGCCCGGTCATCCACCGTGGCGGTCACCTCTACCGTGGCGGGGTAGGGCGCCGGGGGCAGGGCCATCAACACCTCGGCGTCGGCCAGGGCGGCCACGGTCGGCCACGCCGGGCGGACCCCGCCGGCCAGGCTGCCCGGCTCGGCGTAACGGCCCGGTGGGCGCAGCCGGGCGTCGCCCGTCGTGGCCCAGAACCGGTCCAGGCTGACCTGGGCGTCGGCCACGGTGGTGGCCGTCATGGTCCGCCACCACCGCCCGCAGCAGAACTTCACGCCGCACTCGACCGCCCCCTTGCGGTTCCCCCGCCGCGGTGGACAGGCCACCACCACCGCCCCGTAATGCTTCGCCACCGGCGCGAACGACGCCTGCACCTCGGCGGATCCGGGCACGATCACCGTGGCCAGACGATCCGTCCGCCACCGCCGGGCGGTGCCGCCCAGGCGGCGCATCACGGCGTCCATGGCCTCGATCAAATGGGCCTGGTCCATGGCGTCGGCCAACACCGCCCGGGTCCGTCCCGAATGCGACAACGTCCCCAGCAACACATACGCTGTCGCCCCCCACGGCGCCCGGCGCCGCTCGAACCAGTCCCACTGGATCTCCTCACCCGCGGGATGAGCGATCTCGATCGTCTCGCGGCCGCCCACCCCCGAGCACGCCTCGCAATGCGGGCGCAGCCCCGCGGCGCGGACCTGACGAACGAAACTCGGGTACGAACGGTCATACCCCAGCCTCACCACCTCGTCGAACAGCGCCGACGCCCACAGATGCGGGTCGTCGCCGAAACGGGCGGTCACGTACCCGGCGAACGGGGCCAACGGGTCGGGCCCCGCCGGGCGGCGCACCCCCGGGGAGCGCTCCCCGGCCAGATACGCCCGGACCGTCTTGCGGTCCCGGCCCAAATGGCGGGCGATAGCCGAGATCGACCATCCCCGCTTGAACAAGGCATCAGCTTCCACGTCTTCTCCCACTGAGAACATGGGGTAGGGCTCCTCGATCTGGACGGCTTGGACACCGCCAGCATCGAGGGGCCCCCAACCCAAACGGCGGACCCTTCCAACAGGCCCACCACCCCTCACCCCTGGGGAATTTCAGTGATCGAGACTGGGGAGAACCCCGTGATCTTTACCACCGTCGGACCACGATGCTGCCAGGCAGCGCCCCGTCGATTGAGCCGATGGCCTGGGCCAGCCCGGCTCTGGTGGCCGACCACGCCGTGGTCGGGGACTGATCATCCATGGCTGCCTCCTACCACACCTTGGGATCCACCGATTGCTTCCCTACAGCGTAGACGCTGTAGGACAGCCTGGCGCAGCGGGCGGCGGGCTGTGTTCAGGAGGACTTCGATGGGACGACAACTTCGAGCCCAGCCGGACCGCCTTCGAAGCCTTGGTCGGCTTCCTTGACGGCGTCGACGCCGCCACGCTGACCCACGCTGAGCTGGAGGAGCGTATCCGCGCCGACGGCTTCGAACTGCTCCGCCTGCTGTTGCAGGACCACCTGGACCTGCGGGCCGGCCGTGAGGAGCGGCTGGAGGAGGTCGTGGGCGCGGACGGGATCACCCGCGCCTACGCCGAGGACGACCACCAACGCCCATTGGTCACGATCTTCGGCGAGGTCAGGGTGGCCCGCCTCGCCTACCGGCGCAAGGGCGCCCCCAACTTGCATCCTGCTGACGCCGGGCTCAACCTGCCGGGGGAGGTCTACTCCCACGGGTTGCGCCAGGTGGCCGCCACCGAGGCGGCCCGGGGGTCCTTCGACGAGGCGGTGGCGGCCATCGACCGGACCACCGCGGCCAAGGTCCCCAAACGCCAAGTGGAGGCCCTGACCCAGGCGGCCGCGGTCGACTTCGAGGCCTTCTTCGACATCATCGACCGCCCCGCGGCCGACACAGACCAGGTGGTGGTCGTCTCCGCTGACGGCAAGGGGATCGTGATAAGCCGAACGCAAAGCTCGTTTTCCGCACGACCCTCGTGCGTGACGCGAGCGGAACGAACCTGTTTTCAGCGGTAGACCGGGGCCGACGTCGAGTCCGTCCTCTCCGCCGGAAGGGCGATAGTGGCTAGCAGTGTCTGCCGCAATGTCTGGCCTTCTCGGCCCGTTCTTCAGCTCTCGGAGACGTATTATTATTGTCATTCAAAGGTATCATGGATAGTCACGTCGATGGTGGATGCCAGATCCTCGAACTTGCGGGGTTCATGCTCTTGCATTTCTGCTGCCGGCACCGGTCGGCGACAGGGAGGTGGATGATGAGCACACGTTCTCGCCTCGGTGCACTCGAGGCCGCGGCCTTGTTGCACCAGCGGCCCGAGGCGGTGACCGCGCCGCTGTTCGCAGCCGGGGGCCAGTTCTTCCTGGCGGCGGACAAGGTGCAGGTGAAATATGAGATGCTGCGCGCCCACGTCGTCGATGGCCTGAGCGTGACGGGGGCGGCGTCGGCTCACGGGTATTCGAGGCCGAGCTTCTATCTCGCCGAGCGGGCCTTCGCCGAGGCAGGGATGATCGGCCTGCTCGACGAGCGGCCGGGCCGGCGGGGCCCGCTCAAGTTGACCGAGGAGGTCGTCTCCTACCTGCTCAGCGCGCCCGCAGGCCTGTCGGGGGCGACACTGGCTGACGAGGTGAGGCAGCGCTTCGGTGTCGAGCTGCACCGGCGGACCGTCGAGCGGGCAAGGCGCCGGTGAGGACCTTCTGGCCGGTCGCCGAGGCGGCCCAGGCTGATTATGAGGCGCTGCGGGAAGCGGCGCTGGCCGGCACCGTGCTGTGCGACGCGATCGCTCGCCGTTTCGAGCGGGCCGGGCTGGCCGGCCTGATCGTCTGCCCGGCTGCCCGAGCGGTGTTCACCGCCCGCCTGAGCGGCGCCCCCCGGCCGCCGTGGACGCCCTATGCCGATCCCCGCGTCCACGCGCTTGGCGCCGGCTACGAGATGTTGGTCGCGGTCGCAGACCGGACCAGATGCCGCCAACCCGGTTCGGCCGGCTCGGGGCAGCGAGCATGACGGAGCCGACGTCAATGGCCAACACCCGTGGCGCGACGAATTCTCGGTCCGGTCGATGTCCGGCCCGACGCGCTGCCGGTGGTGTCACCGAGCCCTCGAGCGGGGCGAGGCAAAGCCGGGCGGCCGCCCACGGCAACGCCCGGCCATCGAACACCCTCAGCGAGCTGCGCCGGGACGGGACCGCCCCGGTCCGTTGGGCCAACAAGAAGGGAGAAGCGATCATGAGAGTGGGGATCGGCAGGAACGCCATCGGCCGGCAACCGCCACTCCAAGGAGACGGCCGTGGGTGCACACCGTCGCGCGACGATGACGCGACGACCGCCTGTCCGGTCTGTGAGCGCCTCTTCACGTCGTCGGGGAGGGCCAGTTCCTGCTCCGACGCTTGTCGCAAACAGGCGTGGCGGCGCCGGCACCAGCCGCCCGCCGTCCCGATCGTCGTGCCGGCCCCCGGCCGGCCCCGCCGGCCGATCACGGTCTATGAGTGCCCCACCTGCTCGGCCAGGGCCCTGGGCTCACAGCGCTGCGACGATTGCGGGACGTTCATGGCCCGCGTCGGCGTCGGGGGATTGTGCCCCCACTGCGATCTGGCTGTTGCCGTGAGCGACCTGCTCGGCACCGAGGTGCTCGACTTTGGCGGGCCTTCGCGAACGCCCAGGCCCGGGCCAGCACGCAACCAGCCGGCCGCGCTCCGTCCGCCCAGGGCGACGAAGGGAGACAGACCATGAGGGTTGCGCTGTATGCCAGAGTCTCGAGCGACTCCCAGGCGACCAGGGGCACGATCGGCTCGCAGCTCGAAGCGCTACGGGCCCACGTCGCCGGGCTCGGCCACGAGATGGTGGCCACCTACGTCGATGAGGGCTACTCCGGGGCACGCCTCGACCGCCCCGGGCTCGACGCTCTGCGCGACGCCGCAGAGGCTGGCGCGTTCGAGGCCGCCTGGTGCCTGTCACCCGACCGCCTGGCCCGCTCCTTCGCCTACCAGGTCCTGATCCTCGACGAGCTCGCCCGCTTCGGTGTCAGCGTGTCGTTCGTCGACTCGCCGTCGATCGACGACGACCCCCAAGCCCGACTCCTCGTCCAGGTCCAGGGCCTGTTCGCCGAGTACGAACGGGCCAAGCTGTCCGAGAGGGCGCGGCGCGGCAAGCTGTATCGCGTGCGCGCCGGTGAGGCCATCTTCGGGAAGGTCGCCTACGGCTATCGGCGAGTCCCGCGCTCCGAAGGCAGCCCGGCCCGACTCGAGGTCTACGAACCCGAGGCGGCCGTCGTCCGACGGATCTTTGACGACTACGCCTCCGGGACCTCGATCCGTCAGGTCGCCCGCCACCTCTACGAAGACGGCGTTGCGACGCCATCCGGAAAGCAGCAGATCTGGTCGAGCGCCCAGCTCGGCTTCTTGCTGCGCAACACCACCTACGCGGGCACCGCCACCTGGTACCGCTACGAGAACATCCCCAACCCCGGGCACAAACATGCCCTCACACGCAAACGTCCCCCCGAGGACTGGGTCAGCGTGCCGGTGCCGCCCATCGTCACGGCCGAGCTCTTCGCCGCAGCCCAGACCGTCGTCCGCGACAACTCCCGCTTCTCGCCCCGCAACACCACACCCGGGACCTTCCTGCTTCGAGGCCTGGTGGCCTGCGGCCGCTGCGCAGTCCGTCTCGCGGCCGACCAGAAACGCAACGGCGAGACCACGAACCGCTACTACATCTGCCCGCACCGCGACCCGTTCAAGGCGGGAGGACCCGAGCAGCGCTGCACCGAACGGTCCATCCGCGCCGACGAGCTCGACAGCTTCGTCTTCGACCAGGTGCGCGACGTACTGTTGCGTCCCGACATGGTCCTCGCGGGCGAAGCCGCGCTCGCCGGCCGCGACGCGGTTCCCGACGACGAGATGCTCACCGCCCAGATCGATCGAATCACCAGACAACTCGACCAGGTCGACGCCGAACGCCGACGCGTCACCGACCTCTACCAAGCCGGGCTGATCACCCTTCCCGACCTCCAACGCCGCGCCGGCGAGACAACCTCACGGCACACGCGTCTCCAAGCCGAGCGACAACAGCTTCAATCCCGCCACCAGGAGCTCGCCGGCCATAACCAGCTCCTCCGCCGTATAGGCGACTTCGCCGCACGCGTCGCCGACGGCTTCGACCAGCTCGACTTCGAGCAACGCCAGCGCCTCCTGCGCCTGGTCGTCGAAGAAGTCAGCGTCCTCGGCTGGCAGGTAGAGATCCACCTGCGAGTGCCCCTCGACGACGGACCCCCCGACGACGGCGGTCGACCCCCGAACAGACCCGATTCTCCTTCCCCCACAACGAAAACCCGCCGCCGCCCGCGGCGAACCGACCAGGTGTCTAGCGATGACCGTTTGCGTCCAGCGCATCGTCATGCGCCCCGAGGGGCTGCGGGCCGCGACCGCCGCCAAGGCGGCCGCCTCCGACAACAAGCTCAAAGGGCGCCTGTCAAAAGGCGAGAAGGCCAACCGCAAACGCATGGCCGAGGTCGCAGCTGTCTACACCATCAGCCCGGTGGTGCGCACCCCACACGACGTGATGGCCCACCGAGGCGACGGTCCCCCCAAGAAGGCGCCCACCGCGATCAACAAGTGGCTCACCGCCTCGGTGGCCGACGACGCGGCCACTGTCATCTCCCGGGCCTTCGACGAGGCAGAACGGCGAGACCCCGACCACACCCGCCCCTGGGTGGCCCTGGTGGACGGCAACAACCACCAGATCGACCGCATCCGAGCCGAGGCCACGGCGCGACGCATCGACATCACGATCCTGGTCGATTGGGTTCACGTCCTCGAATACCTCTGGGCTTCGGCGTGGAGCTTCTTCGACGAGGGCGACCCCGCCGCCGAGGACTGGGTGCAGGACAAAGCCATAGACGTACTCAACGGCCGGTCGTCGATCGTGGCCGCCGCCATCCGCCGCAAAGCCACCACCATGGGCCTGAACGACTCCACCCGCAAAAACGCCGACACCTGCGCCGACTACCTGCTCGCCAAGGCCCCCTACCTCGACTACCCAACCGCCCTGTCATCGGATGGCCGATCGGCACCGGGGTGATCGAAGGCGCCGTTCGACATGTCGTGAGAGACAGAATGGACGTGACCGGAGCCCGCTGGGGCCTCCAAGGAGCAGAGGCGATCCTCAAACTCCGGGCACTACGAGCCAACAGCTGCTGGGACGACTACTGGTCATTCCACCTGGCCCAGGAACACAAACGAGTTCACGAGTCCCGATACCTCAACAGACCCCTCCCCGAAGCCGCCTGACGTCCCTCTGAAGGAGCCGCACCCATGTGATTTCGGACGACGGGCCGGGACGGGCCCGGGGAGCTGAGAGGCTAGTGTCTTTAGGGACATGGGGGTTCAAGTCCCCCTCCGACACCCCCGCTGACCTGGGAAAACGTGGTTCGGGGCTCCTGCTTGACAGAGGCGTCCGGAGCGGCTG
>DATLUM010000122.1 GCA_035533095.1 Acidimicrobiales bacterium
CAAAATCCTTTGCTGCGCAAGGGAGAATTCTCTAGTCGCGAGACTGATGTGGTTGGCTGACTCGAATCGGCCGGTACGAATGTGCATGAAGTGTGGCCATAGAGAGGCCATAATTTGCGGCAACCGTGATCGGTACGCTGATCGGGTGGTCACTGCGGCGAAGTCATATCGCGCCATGACCCTGGCCGACCTCGCCGTAGGCCTCCGAAGCATGGCCATTGACGCCGATCGTCGGCGCTTGGTTCTGGAGTTCGTCGAGGAGTACAGCTGGGAACCGGTCGACCGGCGGGCCCGACTTCTCGGCGAGAGACCGGCAACGACCGGCGATCCGCGCTACGACGCCCTTATAGCCGCGCTGGCCCAGCACCTCGCCTACCACGACGGGATCGAGATCCCGGAGTGGGCGTACGAGGCCGACCGCTTTCTCGAGCAGTGGTGGTTCCCGATCGACCTCCCCTCGGTGAGAACGGACGCGCTCGTCCACTCCCCCGCCGCCTTCCGCATCCGCGGCATCTTCATCGGCACGGGCGCTCTCGACCGGGCGTAGTCGGCGGAACCGCCCGATAGCCCGTAATCACACGCCGAACCTGTGCGGCACCAGGAGCGGTGGTCAGAGTCCCATACCTAGGTCGGGTTCTCTTCGATCGTTGCCCCGCTCAATCGCAGGGAACATCTCCTCGAGCATGAATCGAGTGCGTGGTGGGATTATCCGCGACGGATAGGCGGCAGCAACAAGTTGTAATCCTTCCTCGGTCGTAGTGAACCCGCACAGCCGATACAGCTCCCGTATGTCGTCTTGGTCCCGCTCGACTCGAGAAGCAAGAAGTTTCATCGCCAGTAAGAACCTCGGCGATGCTGCGGCTACCTGCAAATACTTGCCCTCAAAAACGTTGCTCTTGTTCGGATCGTCGCCGGGCACGAAGGCTTTAGCTCCGTCATTGAGCCAATCCGGGTCAAGGTCGAGACGTTCGGCCACACGACGGGCGGCGGCTCGAACCTCCGCTGTCGGAACGAAGACGGCATCCACGTCACGCGTAGATCGGCGCGTGTCGTAAGCCACGGCCATGGCGGCGCCCCCGACGACGAAGACGTCGGCTCGGATCTTGTCCCGTTCGAGTTCTTCGTCGAGTGCTCTGAAGGCGCGAAGGAGGCCAGCGCGATCGAGCAGCACCTCAGGCGTAGCTCAACGCGCCGTCGCCCAGGAACACCCCGCGACGGGCGAATGAGATCGGACTGTGGACCAAGGCATCGGCCTCCAAGGACTTCATACCCGCCACGAACCACCACGTGTCGAGGAACCGGTTCGGGTGACCAACCCAAGCCGGACTCTCACTGCCGTGCTCCGCACACAAATGCTCGGCAAGTGCGGCAAGGAGGGCATCGAAGCGGGGATCACCAACCGGCTCGGGGCAGTCCTCGAGCAGATGAACGCGCTCCGGAACCCAGTCCCGCTCGTACAACTCGATGAACGAGAACGCGAGACGAATGGATTCGGACTCCCCTCGGGAGGGGTCTGGCCCGGCCAGACTGGCCTTTATCGCCTGAGCTGTCTTGGCAAGAGACGCTGCCACACTCGCCTCCTTTCCGAGAGCCATGATCTTCATTTCATGGTACTTCAGACGGCGGATAGCAAGGCCACAATCCGAACGAGCGCGACGCCGACGGCCATAGAGACGGCCATAATTTCGAGCCGAAACCCGCCGATCCGAGCCGACTTCGGCGACAAGCCGAACTCAAAACGCCAGTTCAGACCTACTACAGCCGATCCGAACCACAACTCGGGCCGCCCTTGAAAAGCTTTGAGATTGCATAGATCTCCGTGGGTTCAAATCCCACTCCCTCCGCAACTATCAGAGACCGGCGCGGCAGCCCCGAGCCGGCGGCCTGAGACCGGCGTCACGGGCTCCAGCGGCAGGTATCGCCCCGGGGGCGCCAGCACGTCTTTGTCGACCGTCTACGAGGGCAACACCGACGAGGGCTGTGCCGGATAGTCGTACGAGCGGCTTGACGCTCAAGTAGATGTGACCGATACCACCGACAGGCCCGGCCGCCTGTTGCGCGCTCGCTCGAAGGCCAGCGCGCGGACACCGGCGATGGCCCGGTCGGCCAGCTGAGTCTCCCGGCGTACCGCAGCTTTCGACGGCGGGGCGCCGGCAGCGGCCTCGCGGCAGGCAGCCGCCAGACCCGCACTGCTCACCGAGGGGGGTTGGCTGGTCTGCTCGAGGCGTCGTGCAAGGGCCGCCAGCTTCGGCTCGTGGGCGATGGCGACGAAGGGCACACCGGCCGCAGCTGCGGCTACGAGGGAATGGAATCGCAGCCCCAGCACGACAGATGCACCCCGCAGAGCGGACGCGGCCGCGACCACGTCAGGCGGAGGGTCGCGTACCTCGACGGGTGCGTCCACGCTTTGCGCCACGGCGGCGGCCATGCCGGCGTCCTGCGGGAGCTGCCAGGGCTGGACCGTCACCGAGCAACCGGCGCGGTGCAGCTCGCGCAGGGCATCCCGAATGGACGCGACGAGTCTTCCGTCTCCGGCCAGGTGGCTGAGGGCAACCACAACCTTCGGGCTACCGGCGGGAACCCCGGGCGGTTCGAGTGCGAACTCTGGCATCAGGGACCAGGTCACGTCGGCCGCGACCGGGAGGGGACGTTGCACCCCTGCCGCCCGGAGGATCGACGCCGACTCCTCGTCGCGCATCGTTATCGGGCCGGAAACGCCGGCGATGGCCCTTGCGAAGACGCGTGCGGACCGGCTCTCCAGCTGCGCCGCCCCGACCCCAACCATCGCGACCGGTCGGCCCCTGAGTCGCGTGGCGACACCAAGCGCGAGGGTGTCGGCCAGCAACGCCAACGGGTGGCGCCGGCTACTCGGGTGGAGGGACTTGAAGACCGTCGCCGTCGCCACGACGAGATCCGCCTCCAGAGCGGCCGCGGCGACCGCGCGGGGGTTATCAGCCGCGAGCAGGCGGCAAGGTGGACTCGTCGGGCCGCGGAACGGATTCGCGCTCGTCGCGGACACCGCGCACCCGTCCAATCCCCGAAGAAGAGCGTCGAGGATCGACTCGTCGCCCGGATTGCCCTGACCGAACGCGCCCGCGATGAGAACGTTCGGGACGATCATGCCGCTGCCCGCTCCAGCCTCAGGTCCGGGCTGCGAACCCGCGAACTACGGGTCCCGACGAGAGCAGGCCATATGCCCACCAGGAGCACGCTGATGTGGAGGTCCGCGAACGCGACGTTGTTGAGCGTGGCAGGCGACCGGCTGTGTATCAGGCCGTACACCGCAGAGACGATTAGGACGGACAGAGCGACGAGTGCCGGCGCGACTGCGCCGGGCTGTCGACCGGCCTTGCCGACTTTGGGAGTCACGACGAACCGGCTCCGCCGGCGAAGCAAGGCTCGGATAGAGGCGCTTATGTGTATCCAGAAGCTGGCTTCCATCAGGGCGAACGCCGAGAAGGTGTAACTCCCCCGCCCCGCTATCGCCACGGTGAGCATGCTGAAACAGAAGTACGGCGCGAAGTGATCCAGGAACTGGTTCGCCGTTGCACCTGCGAGGGCTTGCTGGCCACCGAGGATCCGCACCACCGGCAGCGTCATGTAGATCAGATACGTCCATCCGGTCAGGAAGAACATCGACGACAGCAGGAACTGCGCTCGCTGTCGCCAGGGGAGTCTCGAGCGGGCGACGGTCGCTACCGCCGCGAGGCAACCGCGCGCCCAGCGGTGCTGCTGGCTGACGTAGGACGCCATGTCTTCGGGTCCCAGACCCGAGGCGAGCACGGTCGGGACGTACGCGATGCGCCATCCTCGCTCCCTGAGACGGACGGACAATTCGAAGTCCTCGGTCACGGAGTCCTCGGGGATCCCCCCGACCGACTCGAGTGCCTCACGGCGGATTACGACGTTGGTCCCGCAGCAGAACATCGACCCCATTGCGTCCTTGCCCCGGGCGATTACCCCGAAGAACAGGGCCTGCTGGCTCCAGGCCGCGGCGGCGATCGGATTGTCGGCGGCGTTGGCGTAGTGCTGCGGCGTCTGGACCAGCGCGACGTTCGGGTCGCTGAAGTGGCCCATGGTGGCGCCCAGGAACGAGGGCGCTGGCACGTGGTCGCAATCGAACACTGCGATGAATGGCGAACTAGTGCGCAGCAGCGCGTGGTTGAGGTTGCCGGCCTTGGCACCGGAGTGGTCCGAGCGCCGGATGTACTCGGCTCCGTGGCGCACCGCCATCGCGGCCAACTCGTCGCGGTCGCCGTCGTCGCATACGACGACGGTCACCTCGGGGTACGCCAGACGGCAAGCTGCTGCGACCGTCGCCTCGACCACGTCGAGCTCCTCGTTGTAGACGGGGATGAGTACGTCTACCGGCACCGGGCCGAAGTCAGTCCGGGTGGGCGGCGGCTCCTTTGCCTTCGATGCGGTCCACCAGAATCCCGCAGCCTGAACAAGGTTGAAAGACTCCGCAACGATCAGAAGCCCGTACAGGACCGGGTTGCCTATCCGCTCCGGGGCCAAGAGCCAAGTGAAGTACCAGATGCTGAGCGCGACGTTGACGGGAAGCAGGCAGAGCAGCCGGCGCCTCACCTGCCGCCAACCGGCCGTTGGTGACCACTGCCTGAGGGATGTGACCGTCATGACCCACCTGCCGCGGGTACCCGGAACACCCACACGGTCACGTTCGCCTTCTTGATCACTGCGATTTGGGTCTCGATCTTTCGCATCCGTACCAGCTCCTTGTGCAGGGCCGCCGGCTCGCCTGGGTGCATGAGGTTGGGGGAGGCCAGGACGAACTCCTGATGCCCCGGGGGAGGTACCGAGTGCGGAGCAGCGACGGATACCGCCTTCACGTTCGGCGCGTAGTAGCTGACCACCAGTCCGATGTCGGATGGGTCGTAGCGGATGACGTCGCCGGGGCGGGCCCGGTGATCCACCGCGCTCAGAGCGCCTGCGAAGTCGTACAACCGAGGGTTCGATCCGTTGATCTGCTCGTCACCGAGGGAGACGGCGAAGATTCCGGCCACCGCGACGCAAGCGGCGGCTTGTACCCGCAGGCTTCGCGAGCCTCCGGTTATGGCTCGTGCGGTGAGCAACAAGACGGCCACGACGACACCGGACATGTAGCGGACGTCGAAGAGGTTGCGTTTGAAGAGGCCGATGCCAAGGAGGAGGAGGGCTGGCAGGACGGCTGAGGCCACGACGACGACGGTCGAGCCGGTGATGTTCCGCCCGAGAAGAAACAGGGTCAGGAGGATCCCGATCGGCCACAGGGCGACCAGAGCCGCCATGACCGAAGCCGAGTGGTAACCGATGAGCGCCCACGCGAAGTTGGTCAGAACCGTGTACACCGAGATCGACTGTGCACCCGACAGCCCGACCTGAGATGGGCCTCCGAATCCCTTGCCGGAATTCTGGTTGACGAGGAACTGGTGGGACGCGAAGGGGAAGAGGGGCGCTAGGAACGCCAGGAGCGCGAGCGTCGCGAGCGCCCATGGCACTAGAAGGCGAAGCAAGGCTTCCCTGTCCCGGCGGCGCGTCCAGGACACCCATGCGAAGACGACTTGCTGGGCGATGACCTGGAAGATCCCGAAGTACTCGGTCCACACCAGAGCCGCGCTTCCCAGCGTGAATATGGCCCAATCCCACTGCGATCCCCGCCGTAGCACTCGCGCCTGGCCCCAAATGGCAACCAAGGCGACCAGCATGAACATCGAGTACATGCGGACTTCCTGCGAGTACCAGACCAGCATCGGGGCGACCGTCGCGATTGCGGCTGCCACAAGACCGCTGCGGCGATCCCACAGGTCGCGGCCGGCGACGTACGCGGCGGGAATGACGGCCAATCCGGCGAGGATCGAGGGGCTGCGCATGGCCAGCTCGCCTGCTCCGAAAGCCCGATCGGTGATCCACAGGATGCTGAAGTAGAGAGGGGGATGCACGTCGGTGGTGCGCAGGTTGTTGAGCATCCCCCCGAACGACATGCCGGCCTGGTGGATGCTCGTCGCTTCGTCGAGCCAGATGCCCCGGAAGACCCACAAGCGCACGGCCAACCCGACCGCGCACATCGCGCCGACTGCACGAACCGTCGGGTCGGCCAGCACCGTTCGCACCCAGGCCCGAAGGTCCTGGTCGGCGAGGCGCGGGCGTATGAACCGTTCGAGTGCCAGGCCGGATGTCAGGGCCGCTGTCGCACCGACGGTGGTTGCCGCAATGGAGCCCACGCTGCGCCCCACCACCCCGATCGAAATGGCCTGGCCCGCTGCCACCGCTCCGACCAGGACGGTGGCGGCTCGAGGGGTCCCCGTAGCGCAGCGGTGGGCCACCAGCACCCTGGCGACACCCAGCATGGCCATGGCGGCGAGGTACGGCACGACGAAGCGGCTGACCGATCCGTATCGTGAGCCGAACAGGCCCGCCGCGATCAACCGGGGGGCGACCGCTCCGATGCCGACGGCAGCGGCTCCGAGAACGCCGGCGAACCCGACCGCTATGGTCAGGCTGTGGCGGTCCTGTCGTACCGCTCGGGGGAGCAGCACCATCGGGACCGTCACGGTTGCAAAGGCCGCGGCACCGCCGAGGGTCGACAGCGCGGCATAACCGCCCGCCTGGGATCCCGGGAGGATGACGTTCGCGAATATCAGGTCCTGGCACTGGACGACGGCGAGCAGCGCGAACGCGGCGGCTGTCCATCCCGCCGCGACCGCCGCCTCCGTAGGAGCCGCCGCCGCGGCCACCCGCGCGCTGCCGGCCCGAGCGCCCGGAGGGACCGCCCCGTCGAGCGAGCCTTTGCCCCCGTTGTTGGTGCCGGGCACCCCGACGAGCTCGGAGGCGACACCCGCTCGCGAGAGCGGCCGGCGGCCACGAGCGACCTCCCGGGCGGCGTAGGTGCCCAGGACCACACCGGCGGCGGCACCGACTTCGCCTAGCGCTGCTGCGAAGGCAACGCCGACAGTCAGGCGGGCGGCCGGCTCAGCCAGGAAGCTTGCGATCAGGCGGCGGTGTCGGTAGCGACCGTAGAGGCGCCCGCGCTGGTGAGCGAGTGGTGCCATGGCCGGAATGGCCGTTGCGAGGACGATCACCATCCCTACCGGCAGGTTGAGGGCGGCGGCCGTGAACGGGGCGGACACGACTGCCACCCCTGCCGTCACCAAGCTCGCGAAGGCGACCTTCCTCACGAGCGCGACCCGCCGTTCCGGTTGCACGGCCGTTGCCGCGGTCAGGCTCATGGAGGGGAGGCTGAGAACCAGGTACAGGCTCAGGAACACGCCGAGGCGGGCAAAGCCGGCAGGGTCGAGCACCCGCGCGGCCACGAGGGCGAAGGCGAGGTTTCCTACTCCCGCGGCGAACTGCCCGGCGGCTACGCCTACCTGTTCCCCTCCGAGCCTCCGCTTGCCGGGGGCCGACTGGGCAGGGCGGGCATTCGCCGCGTCGACTATCGCAGCCAAGGGTCCGGTGCCAGAGGCAGGCCGTCCACCTGCGAGATCTCGGTGTCGCCCCGCTCGAGGACGAGACGCATCAGGGAAAAGCCGGCATCGGCCCGAGCTATCTCGTCCTTGACCGCGGCGGGGCTCGGCGCGGGGCCGTTGAAGGCTGCAACGATGGCTGAAGGGAGCGCTGCAGCCAGCGAGCCGGGGGCGATGCTGGTCTGCTCGAGGCGGCGGGCCATGGCGGTGATGCGCGCCTCGGTGCCCACCCCGACAATCGGAACCCCGAGGGACGCGGCCGCGTGCACGGCTCGGTAGCGCAACGTGACGACCACGCCGGCGTCCTCGAAGGTGTGACACGCGTCGTCGAGAGTCACGGGTGACGGTGCCGTCTCGACCGCGCAGCCCTGGTTACGCAGTTGCTCGGCGAGGCGGAAACTCATCGCCCTGTCGGGGGAATCGTGACCCGCCCAGGGAAGAAGCTTGATGCGCATGCCCTGCCCAGCGGCGGCGGCCAAACCCGAGAGCAGACCTACCTCGATGTCCGGTCGCACCCTGCCGTCGACCACCACTGTCACGGTCTCACCGCCGCCGCGCACCGCTCCGCCCGGGCCGAACCCGAGCCACGCCGGGTCGGCGGAGACGCGCACCGGTACGGCGGCGCCCGCCGAGGCCAACGACCCTGCCGACTCTTCGTCGGCGACGAGCAGGAGGACCGCCCGGCGAACCAGGTGCCGGGCGAGCGTCCGGTCCAACGCGGAGTTGGCGGCTCCCACGCTGACCCCGAGGAAGGTGAGCGGCTTGCGTAACGCGCGAGAGAGGCTCATCAGCCTCGTGGCGGCGCCGAGACTCATACCCGAACGGGGGCGCCTCTCGAACGCAAGCGGCGCGAGCTCCTCGCCGGCGACGACCATTCCGCGCAGCTGTCTGACGGCATCGGAACTGACCGCCCGCGACAGGGCGGTCACGCCGGAGACGACTTCGTATTCGGGCAGCGAGGCGGCGAAGGCCGCCAGTAGAGCACGTTCGCCGACCGGGTCATTACCCCAGCGGCCGCCGAGCAGCAGACTGGGCATCGATCACCTCCTCGTACAGGTTCAAGTGCCGCTGGGCCACCTGCGGCCACGAGCGGCCTTCCCCCAGCCGGCGGGTACGTTCGGCGAGGTTCGACAGCTGAACCCGGTCCTGGGACAGCCGACGGAGCCGGTCGGCCATGCCCGGCGCGTCGAGCGGCACGGACAGATCGGCCGGGAGCCCGGCAACTTCCGCCACGGCGAGTGACAGCAGCGCGGCAACCCCGTGTTCAAC
Organism: Acidimicrobiales bacterium; assembly: GCA_035533095.1. Lineage (NCBI taxonomy): Bacteria > Bacillati > Actinomycetota > Acidimicrobiia > Acidimicrobiales > Acidimicrobiales bacterium. Next base: position 8,733 of record DATLUM010000122.1, read on the forward strand.
GGCCAGAGCGAGGACACCGCTGCTCGAAAACGCCTGCGGATAAGCGAGCAGCACGGCGTCGGCGGCGGCGAACCATCCGGACACGTCGCTCTCCGGCACATAGCCTGCAAACGTCGCGACGTCCCCGTAGCGCCGTTTCAGCTCGTCCAGGTATCCCTGCCCGGCCAGGCGGGGGTGTTCGGCCCCGGCGACGGCAAAGCGGACATCGGGTCCCGCGATGCGGGCCGCCTCGAGGGCGACCTCCAACCCCTTGTAGGGAGCCACGAAACCGAAACAGAGCACCAGCAACTCCCCGGTCCCCGCACCGCAAGCCGCGCGCAGAGCCTCGGCCCGGTCCCAAGCGGGCCTGTCGGGTGGCCGGGATCCCCCGGTTCCGAGCGGCATGACGACCGATCGCGGGATGACCCGATTGAACGCCTCCTCGTGGACGATGACACGGCTGGCGAGCCGGGCAATGGACTCCTGGAGCGCCGCCAAAGAGACACGGGCGACTGGAGCGGGAAGCCGAACACGATGCAGGTCCGTGAACGCGCGATCGATCGTCGCCGGCGCCACGACCTGGTGCATCGTCACCACTGGCCCGCGCCGTGCGCGCCGCAACCTGCCGAGCGCTAGCAGAAAGGCGGGTACCGAATCCGGTCCGCCGTAGAGGAACGCCTCATGCTGCACGTGCACCAGCGGGGCGCCGGTCCCGAGAGCAGCGTCGACGGCCCTGAACGCTCCCAGTGGTCCGGGAGAGAAGCAGCGCTCGACCCTGACAGGTCCGTCGTGGTCGACTCCCTTCCCGGGTGCGACGACCGTCACCTTCGCGCCGGTGCCCGCCAGGGCCTGTGAGAGGCACCGGGCATAAGCCGCGACCCCGGTTTCGATCTCCGTTCCTGAGCGCGGGTACGGGGAGACGAGTGTTACGTCGGGAGTGGGTCTCATGCACGCTCGACCGTCGCGGACACCAAGTGTTCACGGGCCTCGCGCTCCATGGCCGGAAGGTCGATCGCCGCTGGCTCTTGCGAGCGAGCAGGAGGGAGAAGGTCGGCGGCGCCGGCCGGAACCGGCAGCACGCGGGAGTGCAACCACAGCCGAAAGGTGGAGAGCGCCATCCTTCTGCCGTCGCGCCCGGCATGGAGCCGGGAGCCCGCCTGGTCGACCCACACGGTCGGGACTTCCACGACGTCGAAGCCGAGCGAGCGGGCGGTCAGCAACAGGTCGACGTCGAAGAGGAAGTCGCGCGACGACAGCAACGGGACGATCGCTTGAGCAGCACGACGCCGTAGAACCTTCGCTCCGCACTGAGTGTCGGCGAAGGGCAAGCCGAACACCGTCTGCACGACTCGGGCGAACACGCGGCTCTCGATTCGTCTTGACAATGGTCTCGGGCTCGGGAGGACCGAAGCCGGGTGCCACCGGGTAGCGATGGCGACGTCAGCGTGTTGCGCTGCCTCCGCCAGTCGTATCAACTCGACGGGCGGGGTGGCGCAGTCGGCATCGACGAAGGCGACGAGTTCGGCGTCGCAGAGACGAAGGGTCTCCATGATCACGCCGCCCTTTCCGAGCTTCGGGTAACAGATCGCCTCTACCCGGTCGTCCACCCTGGAGTGCCGCCCCACCACCTCAGCGGTGCCGTCCGTGCAGTGGTCCAAGGCGACGAAGAACCGAGTCCCTGGATCTTCCAAGCGAGACCGGAATGCGCTGAGCATCCGGTCGATTCGGTGCTCCTCATTGTGAGCAGGGATGATGATATCTAGGCGCATTATCTGCAATCAATCCACAATTGATGAGGGGGGCACGGAGGGCGAGTCTTTTCCACCCAGTCCGAGAGCACGCTGACCTGGCATTGTGATCACAACCGTCACTAGCGAGGACAACGCCACTTACCTTAACAACGATCGGGTCAGCCCTGTCAAGGCAATTCAGGCACAATGAACCTAAAATTAAGAATTCACGGCTGTGGAAAACTCGCCCGCTGAGTGATCGTGGACAGCTCGACCCGACCACCTAATGACCGTATGACCCGAGAAATCTTAGGTCCAGATTATAGGAATATTAAATCCCCAGGAAATGGCTCGCCGACGGCCGGCCAAGCTAGCTCATCTCGAACAATCACTGAGACCCTTGGCCCCGAGCAGCGAATTCGCGAGAGCAACCCACGCCGACCCGTAGTAGGTGGGATACCTCGCCGAAATCCTCGCCGCGGCGTCGAGGAGCTCGGATGCCTGAGACGCCCTGCCGCTCGCTTGCGCCGCCGCGGCGTCAGCGACGGCGATCACGGCACTCACGTCCGGGGTCTCCGCCGATCCGTCGAGACTCAGCTCGAGGGGGAACAGCTCACGGGTCGCCGACGGCGCAAGCCGCGCCCATGCCCTGGCAGCTATCGCGGAACCCATCCCGTCGCATGGCGCAGCCCAGACCACGGCGCGTTCAGCGTCCAGCCCGAAGGACGGAGTCGAGAACGAGCCGGGCGCGTGGGTGGGGACCACCGCACCCGCCGTGGTCACCGAGGCCCAATCAGGCGGAAGTCCCGAGCCCGTGAGCCGGCCGAGAACCACCATCGCCGTCGCGGACACGCTGGCCCAGCGGATGTCGCCGGTGGACCGCTCGAGTTCGGCGAACGCCTCTGGGGCGAAATAGCCGGGCTCGACCATCGCCGGGTTCGTCCGCGCCCACGGGCCGGCGACCAGCACCGGCCCAAGAGCCGTCGTGACCGTCTCCTCCCGCAAGATCGAATTAGCCATCCGCCGCGCGGCCGCCTCCAGCGAAGGATCACCGAAGCGGGTGCCGGCCAGTCCCAGCGCCCACGCCGTGTCGAGGTCCGCGTCGGCAGCCGGCATCCAGTCGACGACTCGGCCGCCCGCCCAGTGCCATGCGAGAAGGCCGTCCGGCCGTTGGAGATGCTCTTTGGTCCAAGCCCATACCGCGGCGAAACGATCCCGATCGCCGGCGGCAACCGCCAGCAGAAGGGCGTACGCCTGGCCCTCACTGACCGTGTCGCCGCCCTGGTCCCAGCGGACCACGCGCCCGGAGCCGTCCACGTACGAGGCGAGGAAGGCCGAAACGGAAATTGGTACCCCGCTGGGAGGGTTGGGCAGGCGCGAGGAGCCGGCGGAGTGCGCTACGACACCGGCGACACCCGTAGCGGAGATCAAGACCGCCAGCCCCAGGGTGAACCGGCAGGCCGCCTGCTCGAGTCTCTTTACTGCTCGCATCGGGACGGGACCGGGCTGCAAGGAAGGACGGGGCTGCAAGGAGAGGAACGGCTGCCGCAGGGCGAGCAGCCAACCATCGAGGCCGTCGGTGAATCGAACTCAAGTTCGGACGGCCGTGGAGCCGATACGGACAATCGTGAAACGGCGGATTCTCCTCTCGACCCTGATCGAACGCGCCTTTGCGACCCACCTGCCGCGGCGGCTGGCAGTCGCGGCAACTGCTCTTACGACCATTCTTACCCTCGGCACAACGACGGTTGCGGTGCGGGCCTCGCCTGCTGCGGTGTCGGGGTCTGTCGGAGTGTCGGTGCGGGGGAATCACCTTGTGGATGCCGCTGGGGTCCCATTGCGGTTGTTGGGTGTGGACCGCTCGGGCAGCGAGTACGCGTGCGCGCAGGGTTGGGGGATCTTCGACGGGCCCACCGATGCGGCGTCGGTCGCCGCGATCGCCTCGTGGCATGTCAACGCTGTGAGGGTGCCGCTCAACGAGGACTGCTGGTTGGGGATCAACGGTGTCAACCCCAGCTACGGCGGGTCGAACTACCGCTCGGCGATCCAGGACTACGTCTCGCAGATCAACGCTGCGGGGATGGTGGCCATCTTGGACCTGCACTGGTCGGCACCCGGCAACTCTTTGGCTTTGGGCCAGCAGGTAATGGCCGACGCGGACCACTCGCCGGCGTTTTGGTCCTCAGTAGCCACCCTGTTCAAACCCGACCCGGGGGTCGTGTTCGACCTCTACAACGAGCCGCACGACATCTCGTGGTCGTGCTGGCTCAACGGTTGTGTCACCGCGGGCGGCTGGCAGGCAGCGGGGATGCAGTCGCTTCTCGACGCGGTGAGATCGACCGGCGCGACCCAACCGGTGATGGTCGCCGGGCTCAACTGGGCCGGCGACGTGTCGGGCTGGCTGGCCAACGAGCCGGTCGACCCCGACCACCAACTGGTCGCCTCCGCTCACATCTACAACTACTCGCAGTGCAACACCCCCGCCTGCTGGGACCAGACCGTCGCTGCTGTCGCAGCGTCGGTGCCAATCGTCACCGGCGAGATCGGAGAAAACGACTGCGCCGCGGGATTCATCGACTCGTACATGTCCTGGGCCGACGCGCACGGCGTCTCATACCTCGCCTGGGCGTGGAACACCGCCAACTGCAGCAGCTTCCCCGCACTCATCAACACCTACGCCGGCACCCCAACCGCATACGGAACCGGCTACAAAACCCACCTCGCGGCAGTCGCGTCCCAAGGCTCGGCCGGCGGGGCGTACGTCCTCGACGGATACGGCAATCTCCACCCGGAGACGACCTCTGGGCCGGCGGCCGCTGCGGTCACCACCTCGGACAGTTGGCCGGGGTGGAACATCGCCCGCGGTGCGGTAGTGCTGCCCGACGATTCCGGCGGGTACACCCTTGACGGTTGGGGTGGCGTGCATCCTTTCGCCATCGGTTCCAACCCCATACCGCCCGCGGCGACGACGTCCGACTACTGGTCGGGCTGGGATATCGCGCGCGCGATCGCCATCCTCCCGTCGGGCACCGGCGGCTACGTGCTCGACGGGTGGGGAGGAGTTCACCCCTTCACCATCGGCTCCAACCCGATCCCGCCGGCCGCTGTCACCACCGCCTACTGGCCCCAGCACGACATCGCCCGAGGGATCGCCATCCTGCCGTCGGGCACCGGCGGCTACGTGCTCGACGGGTGGGGCGGGGTCCACCCCTTCGCCATCGGCTCCAACCCCATACCGCCCGCGGCGACGACGTCCGACTACTGGTCGGGTTGGGACATCGCCCGCGCGATCGCCATCCTGCCGTCGGGCAGCGGCGGCTACGTGCTCGACGGATGGGGTGGGATCCACCCCTTCGCCATCGGCTCCAACCCGATCCCGCCGGCCGCTGCGAGCACCGGATACTGGCCCCAGCAGGACACCGCTCGAGGGATCGCCCTCACCAGCACCGGACGGATCGGCTACGTCGCGACCTCCGGCGGGCAGGTGGCCCCCCTGACCATCGGTGCCGGGCTGGCGGCTCCATCCCCCGGGAGCGCAACGCTTCCTTCCGGCGCCCTCGGTAGGGGCGTCGTGGTCACGTCATGACCGCCTGCGGCTGGTCCAGTGAGGGTGAGCCAGGGCGGTTGCAGAACCCCTTCAGGAGGCGAGTGCCCGCTCACGCGGGCGTGGGTTCGAGAACACCATCTCTCCGTCCTCGATACGGCTCATCTTGATCGCCCGGTAATCGCGGACGTAGCTCTGGTACACCTGCCAGGGGAACCGAGAACCCTGCTTCGGGAAACGATCGGCCGATCTCTGCACGTAACCCGACGTGAGGTCGAGGATGGGGCGGGTCACCATGCTGGCATCCCGGTTGACGGGCATGCACTGCCCGAGACCGGTCGTGTTCATGTGATTGAGCAGCCTCGTGACGTAGTCACAGGTGAGGTCGCACTTGAGCGTCCAAGAAGCGTTCGTGTAGCCGATGGCGATGGCGAGGTTCGGAATGCCTTCGAGCATCATCCCCTTGTACGACAGCTTCGTCGCCGGATCCACCTTCTCCCCGTCGACGACGAGCTCGACGCCACCGAGGAACAGAAGCTCGAGGCCAGTGGCCGTGACGATGATGTCCGCGTCGAGCTCCGCACCCGACTCGAGGAGCAAGCCCTTCTCGGTGAATGTCTGGATGTGGTCGGTGACGACGTCGACCGTGCCGGCATGGATCGCCTTGAACAGATCGCCGTCGGGGATGACGCAGAAGCGCTGATCCCACGGGTTGTACCGCGGAGTGAAGTGGGTGTCGATGTCGTAGCCGGCGGGCAGCGCCTTCTCCAGCTGCTTGCGCAGCAGCTTCTTCATCAGCTCCGGCCGGCGCCGGCTCAGCTGGTAGGAGCCCTGCGTGAGCAGGGCCTTCATCCAACGGATCGCCGGGCCGGACAGCCGCTCGGGCAGGGCTTTGCGCATGAAGTCCGCGATCGGATCCCTCGCCGGCAGCGACGCTATGTAGGTCGGGGATCTCTGGAGCATCGTGACGTGGGCGGCCTGCCCGGCCATCGCCGGCACGAGGGTGACGGCCGTCGCGCCGCTACCTATCACCACAACTCTCTTGCCGGCGTAGTCGAGATCCTCTGGCCAGTCCTGCGGATGGATGACCGTCCCGCCGAAGCGGTCCATGCCGTCGAACGGCGGCAGATACCCGTGGTCGTAGCGGTAGTAGCCGCTACAGGAGAAGATGAACCCGCACGTCAACTCGACGGTCTGACCGGTGTCCGTGCGCTCCGCGCTCACGTGCCACTGGGCCTCGTCGCTCGACCACTCCGCGCGGACGACACGGTGCCCGAATCGAATGCGAGGGATCAGACCTTCCTCGGCGGCGGTGTCCTTGATGTACTGCAGGATCGAGTCGCCGTCGGCGATGCTCTTTTCCCCGTTCCATGGGCGGAAGGAGTAACCCAGGGTGAACATGTCCGAGTCGGATCGGATCCCCGGATAGCGGAAGAGATCCCAGGTGCCACCGATCGCCTCACGGGCCTCGAAGATGGCGAACGACGCCCAGGGGCACTTCTCCTTCAGGTAGTGGCCCGCACCGATCCCCGAGAGGCCGGCCCCGACAACGAGGACGTCGAGATGCTCCATCAGGCAGCCGAGCGTAGGAGCTTGTCGTTGAGCGAGCCACTCTCTCCGAACAAAGACTCCCGCCATTCCGCCACCAATCCGGTGGTGTCCCTATCGTCGGGGTGGAAGTCGGGCCGGTCGTAATCCTTCAGCTGGGCCCACAACTCCCGGCTCACGAGCGGTGACTTGGCGAACCGCTTGAGGCTACGAAGGAGGGTCCGTGGACGGTAGGTGTCCCGGTCTCCCAGCAGTGATATAGCGATCTGCAGGCTCATGCCTACGACGAAGCCGACGCGGATGGCCTTCATGGTCCAGACCCGGGTGCGCTCGGTTCCACCGACGGCCTTGTAGACGTCGAACGCGACCGCCTTGTGCTCGGACTCCTCCAGCGCGTGCCACACGAACAGATCTGTGACAGCCGGGTGGCCGAAATGCCGGCGCACCTCTTCGTTCGTCAGTACCAGTTCTGCCAGGGTGGCGGTGAAGTGCTCCAGGGCTGCGGTCGCAGCCAGGTTCGCCTTGGGCGGGGCGAGCTTCCACCGCAGGGCGAGACCCTTCTTCGTCAGGCTCTCGAACTTCTTGGTGGGGTATCCGAGCTCACCGAGTCGGTCGTTGAACGCCCGGTGCTCGCGGCCGTGAACCGACTCCTGGCCGATGAAACCGGCGACCTGCTTCTTGAGGTCCGCGTCGGTGATCCCGTCGCGGAAGTGGCGCACCGAGCGGACGAAGTAGTCCTCCCCGTCGGGGAACACCGCAGACAGGGCCGCTCCCACGTGGCTCAGGACGAGATCGCCGTCCACGGCGTAGTGGCGCGGCACGTCCGAGAAGTACTCCTCGAACACCATCCGCCTCGTCGGGACGGTGCGCTCGGGATTGCTGCTCTGGCTGGTCATTGATGAATCCTCCCCGGCTGTTGTCCAACCAGGCTAGATGATTTGAGAGATTCTTTCAAGTCCTCAAATCTGTTACTGTGGTCACATGTCAGGAGCCAGGGTCCGCCGATCTCGGCGGGAGCGGGTCAGCCGGCGCCCGGGGGATGCCGGCGCCCCGACGAAAGGGGCGCTGACCCGGCGTGCGATCCTCGACGCCGCTATAGCCAGGTTCGGGCGGGAGGGCTACCGGGCCACCGCCGTCGCCGACATCGCCAGGGACGCGGCGATCGGGGGATCGCTGGCCTACGCCTACTTTCCGAGCAAGGAGGCGCTCTTCTTCGCCGCCGTCGACGAGGATGCAGCGGCGGTCATCCGCGAGGGAGTCGACACCATCATCGACAGCGGAGACGTGCAGGAGTGGCGGCGCACACTCATCTTCACGCTGATCGAGGCGCTCGAGCACCACCCGCTCGCCCGACGACTACTCGCTGGGCTCGAGCCGGAGGTGACCGCAAGAGTCCTCGGGATACCGGCTCTGTCAGAGCTGCGGAAGGCGTGCGCAGAACGGCTCCGGGCCGAGCAGATGCGCGGGTTCGTGAGGCGTGACATCGACCCGGTCGTGGTCGCGAACGGGTTGGTGGCGATCATGCTGTCCCTCCTCATGTCGGTGGTCCAGATCGGGCTAACGGCGGTGGAGCTGTACGCCGAGGACATCGCCGCGGTGCTCGAGGCCGCCATCGGGGCCAAGCCGGCCATCGAGGCCAGGCCGGCCATCGAGGCCAAGCCGGCCAGCGGGTGAGCCGGCGGTGAACGGACCACGCGGGCGCGGAGTCGCCGTGATCACGGGTGCGTCCAGCGGGATCGGTGCGGCGTGCGCCGAGGCGCTCGTGCGCACAGGATTCTCGGTGGTGCTCGGCGCGCGCAGGGTCGAACGGGTCGCTGCGCTGGCCGCGCAGTTCCCGAGCGGGATGGCGCGCGCTCACCGGCTGGACGTGACCGATCCCGAATCGGTGGACGAGTTCTGCTCCGCGGTCGGGCCGCAATGTCGGGTGCTGGTCAACAACGCCGGCGGCGCGCTCGGGCTCGACTCGATCGAGGACGCCGACGAGGAGAAGTGGCGCACGATGTACGAGACCAATGTGCTCGGCACGCTGCGCATGACCCGCGCGCTACTGGCGCGGCTGGTCTCCTCGGGCGACGGTCTCGTGATCAACATCGGATCCGTCGCCGGCTTCGAGCCGTACGCCGGCGGAGCCGGCTACAACGCAGCCGAACACGCTCTACGCGCGTTCACAGACGTGCTTCGGATCGAGCTGGTCGGCAAGCCGGTGCGGGTGAGCGAGATCGACCCGGGGATGGTCGAGACGGAGTTCTCGCTGGTCCGATTCGGCGGGGACCGCTCGGGGGCCGACGCGGTCTACGCCGGCGTTACCCCGCTGACCGCAGACGACATCGCCGAGATCGTGGTGTTCGTGGCGACGAGGCCGGCGCACGTGGACATCGACCAGGTCGTGGTTCGCCCCCGCGATCAGGCACGCGTGTGGCTCGTGAACCGATCGGTGCCTAGCTGATCAGCTGGCGAGCGACGCTGGCAATGTCGGCTCCCCATTCGCGCACCTGGGGGGCGGGGAGATAGGCCGCCCCGCCGGCGGTGTGGTCCTCGACAGGCGAGGCGATGTACCGCTGGTGGCCCGTGGCGTCGATGAAATACAGGTAGTCGGAGTGGATGACGTCGGCATGGGCGCTCGGTGCCTGGACCGCGACTCCGTACTCCTTCCACGCCTGCCGCAACTGGGGTACCGCGGCGGTCAGGAAGTACCACCCGGGTACCTGGTTCAGACCCTGCTCGTCGGTGAACCCGGAGACGTCGGCAATGGTGTTGTGGTATGGGTTCACGTTGACGGCGACAAAGGCGACCTTGGCCGCATCGAGCCCGAGTTGCTGGTAGGCGAATTTGAACTCCTGCGAGATGATCGGGCAGATGTCCGTGCAGTGCGAGTCCATGAACTCGAGCACGACGACCTTGCCCTGCTGCTCGAGGCCCGAGAGGGAGACCGTCTGGCCGTCTTGATCGGTCATGGTGATATCCGGCGCCATGGCGCCGCCCGCCGAGGCGAGACCCATGAACTCGTCGCGCGATTGCGTCGGCGAACCGCTGCTCGTCGTGGATGCCTTGTGGATCACCGCAATCACGGCCACGGCAGCCACGCAAGCGAGCAGGACCGCCGTGATCGTCACCTGGAACCTCGAGGGGACTGGGAAGCGTCTACCGATCGCCGGCCCGCTCTGGGTCACGGGGTCACTGCTTAGTTGAGGCGCCGGCGTTGCACATGTCGGGCTGGTGGGAGGGACGGTCTGGATGGACGGTCCGGATGGGCTGGTCCGATGTCGTTGCGAGCGCAACTGGGTAGGTTAAGTATCCCGTGGGCATACTTAGCCTGCCCAGTCCGAGGAGGCTGGGGCGGGGGCAGGGGCCGCCGGCACCGGGAGTCGAGCGGAGAGGGGGGGATTTGAACCCCCGGACCCCTGTTAGAGGTCAACTCATTAGCAGTGAGTCCGATTCGGCCGCTCTCGCACCTCTCCTTGGGCACCACTGTAGCAGGCTTCGGGTCGCTCCACTCGTTCCCGCTGTAAGCGCGAAAGTCCTGGTAGACACGCCATGGGACCTGCGAGTGGTTGGGCCCAAGGGCCCGCCTGACCCGGCGGCTCGGCGACTGTTCGATGGCCACTGGAGATAGCCCTCTTACCCAGGATCCTCCCAGAATCCTCCTGGAGCTCATAGAATCCGGAGTCGGTGGTCACTCAAGCCGAACGACCGGCAACGCCATTCAGGCCCAAGGCATTCGTCGTGGTCGGGCCTACTCGCGATACGACGGCGACCCGCCCGCGGGGACCCATCTACGGCAGCGAGAAGCTCGGCTCTGACGGTCTCCCGCTCATAGATGGCAAGGGGCGGCGGGTTAGGGAGATCGTGGGATGGAAGCATCCGGGCAAGTCACGGCCCTGCTGGGATCTGAGCATTCGCTGCGACGGCTTCAAGTGGGAGGACCGCTACTACGCGGCGGGGATCGCCCAGGCCGCCAAGGAAGAACTCGAAGCTGGGTTCCGTCTGGGCCTCATGTTCGATCCCGAAACACGGAAGTTCCTCTCCGCTGCCGCCGCAGCAAAGACTGCGCCGACAGTCGCGAGTGAGGCGACAGCGTGGTGGAGGGCGCACTGGTCGAC
>DATLUM010000123.1 GCA_035533095.1 Acidimicrobiales bacterium
AGTACCCCGCGTCACCGAAGGTGAACACGCCACCGTCGGCGGCCACCAACCAGTAACCGTGACCGTCAGACGTCGGCGTCATACCCACCACCGAGGCGTTGAGATGCTCGCCACCTTTCGAGCCGTAGTACGCCGCGTCACCGAAGGTGAACACGCCACCGTCGGCGGCCACCAACCAGTAACCCTCACCGGCCGGGCTCCCCTGCCCCTGCGAGGAGAAGACGGGTGTCCGGGCGACAGCGACCACCGGGGCGTTGAGATGCTCGCCACCCTTCGAGCCGTAGTAGACGGCGTCACCGAAGGTGAACACGCCACCGTCGGCGGCCGCCAACCAGTACCCGCCTTGATCCATGGTCTGAGCCATGCCGATCACGGGGGCGTTGAGATGCTTGCCACCCATCGACCCGTAGAATCCTGCGGATCCGAAGTTGAACACCCCGCCGTCGGTTGCGGACATCCAGTAGCCGCTGCCGGGGGGCGGCACATCGAAGATGTCGCTGCCGCCCGCCGTTGTAGTGATGGTGTTCGGGCTAGTGGTGGTGGAGCGGGCGCCCGCCAGCCAGATCCCGTAGAACTCGCCCGAGATGGTGTTACCGGTGATCGTGGTGCCGGTGATCACCGGGGTTGCCGGGGGTGGGATCTGCGTCGCGGCCACGACGATGGCGGCGGGAACGGGTGGCCCGTTGGTCGCCAGCCAGTCGTCGTTGGTGAAGGTGTTGTTGGTAATGCTCACGCTGGCCACGGTCGACCCCGGCGCGTTGGAGTGGACGACGACGCCGGGTTGGGCGGCACCGACAATGGAGTTCCCGGTGACGGTGATGTTCGACATCGACCGTCCCGCCACGATGATCCCCCCGATCGCCGGCCCGTGCGGACCGAACTGGCCGGGGGTGTCCTGGAGGGTGTTCCCGCTCACGGTGACACCGGTGACCCCGGCGGCCGGGACGTTCGCGGACACCGACGACACCACGATCCCGCACCCGCCGTAGTTGCCCGAGACGGTGTTGCCGGAGATGGTGTCGTTGCTGGCGGGGCTCGACGTGCCCGCACCAGGCGCGCCGTTGTCGACCTGACCGTCGTCGAAGACGCCGATCCCTCCGTCGGCGAGGTTGCCGGTGACTGTGTTGCCGGTGATGGTCGAGTCGGAAGTGCCGACCATCATCAGGGCCTTGTTGTCGCCGATGCCCGGGGTCGGCGCGACCCCGTTGTCTTTCACCGTGGAGTTCGAAATCGTGATGTTGTCCGAATCCTGGACGAAGATCCCGTGGTCGTTGGCGCCGCTCACTGTCACGGCGTCGATCGTGATGGCAGTGTGGCTGTTGTCGCTGCTGTTGTTCACGTAGATGCCGAAGTCACAGCCGGTGGCGTCGACCGTGGCGGGAAGCTTCGAAGCATCGCTGGCCTTCTGCACGACCTCGGCGGCGGTGAGCCCGGTCGACCCCGCCTGAACGCACGACGCCGCGCTCGCAGGAGGCGCCGCCGTGCCTACCTCGATGGCTCCACCGACACTGCAGGCCAGCGCCAGTGAGAGGAAGATCCGGGGGAGGCTCGTTCCCCGCCCGGCACCGATCCATTTCCTTGACAATTTTTCCCTCCGTCGTCTCGAACTGAACTGCAATGCCCGCTATGCGACTGTCACCGGCTCACGGCCGCACTCAGACGCACACGGCACACCCAACAAGTGCTCCGGCCCACGATCCGGGGGCCGGGTCGAGTCCCGCTAGGCGCGGGCGTCGACCGTCGAGGCGCGCACGATCGCTACCGATGGCGAGCAGCGGGCAATGCCGCAATGCACGCCGAACCTGCTGCTGCCCTGCAGCTGCCATTCGCTTGCCCCTCCCGCACATCCACAACCTTGTCGCCTCGCGGCAGCAAGTGGAACCCAGCAAGGTCACGGGCCTGTCGAGAGAATGTCGCGACACCGCAACAATGCCCACACCACTCAATCAGAGCAGTTGCGCACGATCAACAGATGCGGGGACATCCGGTGGGCGACCGGCCACGAACGCCCCTCGGTTTGCCCGATGGCGAAGTCCCATCTGCCCCAGCCGCCAATCCACCTTACGAGAGGTCCCTCTCGGCGCGACCGGTCTGTGGCGAGACCCTGTTGGCGTCGCCGAAGCTGACCGTGATGACCTCGCCGGCCGCGCGCCCCTGGGCAAACCATGCCCCTTCATGAGCCCGGCCGTTCACGACCCGTGCGCTGCCCACGCGAACCGCCGCGTCGGCGGCTACGGCTTCCCAACACCGAAACTGTCCGGTCGGGCGCCGTCAGCTCAGAACCTGGAGACGGCGGGGGCGGCGCGGGAGCTACCTGACTATCTCGGTGAAGACGATGTCCCTGGTCTCCTGCTCGTCGAAGCGCACCCCGTGGGACTCCGCGACCTTCCTGCGCCCGGGCTGGATGCCGAGATAGGCGTCGATCGCCTCGCTGGTCTCCCACGCCGACCCGACGACGGCCTTGCCCGCGGTCCGGTCGATCAGGTTGTGCAATCCGCAGAAGCCCGGTTGGGCCTTGAAGACGGGGAACACCTCGCTGTTGAAGAAGTCGATGACGTCATCGACGCTCGCCGGGTCCATGCTGAGCCGGGTGATCAGCAGCTTGCAGTCCGCGGTGATGGGCTGCACCGCTCCTGCCGCGGCCACCTCGAGGTTCTCGACCGTGAGGTCGCCTCCCACGACCCCGAGCGCCTCCTTACGAGCCTTTCCGAGGGCGCTGTCACTCGAGTCCCGATCTTGCTCGCTCGCCCAGATCGACAGGACGCCGAACACGTTCGCCGAGCGGTTGGCGCTGGCGGTCACGCCTCGGAACCCGGACTGGGCTCTGATCATGGGGAGTGCCTCCTCGCGGAGATAGGCGGCCCCGCCGTCGATGTCGGTGGCACCTCTGAACGTCAACAGTCGTGTGTGCATGTGTAACCCCCTCTGCTTATACGACCTTCCCGACGGACGGCCTGGTGGCCATCCGACGACGACATTCTGGCGCGGGACCTTCGTCAGCAACAGACCCGCCATACCATGCAGCAAGTGCGTCATCTCCATCACAAGCCCGTCGGCAGGATGGGGAGCCGCCAGTTGCGGTCGGGTCCCTCGCCGGCGACCGGCCATGGCCTGCTCGAGTTGCAGCGCCTGGCAGGCAACCAGGCAGTGACGAAGCTGTTGGGATCACGACCGGCGCTGAGCAGCGCGGCCCAGTCCCGCTTCGACGCGTTCGTGTCTGCTGCCCAGTCGGCCGGTCTCGGTCTTCGCGCCGCCCAGCAACTGTGGGCGATCGGCGGGGGCGCCGGAACGGACCCGGTGACCGGATTCGATCCCGTCGGCGATCGCACTGCTGACAAACAGCGGGTGGTCGATTACGCCGCCGAAGCGGGTGGCAAGGCCTTCTCGGTCGACGTCGACGTCGGCAACCTCGCCGGGTTCAACGCCGCGATGGGCCACACAGGTGCTGATGCCGTCTTCGGGGAGATGGCGAACATGGTGCAACGCCACCTTTCCGTCCCCGGCGCCCAGGTCCAGGCCGCCCGGTCCGGGGGTTCGAAGCTCAGCTTCACGGTCGTGGCGGTCGGATCCGAGGAGGCCGCGTCTTTAAAGCACCGCTTGGATGCAGCGGTCTCCGACGCTCGCGTCCAGTTGCGCGGCTATGTGCGCAACGCCGGCCTGGCCGACACGCCCAACCCGAAAGGTGCCAGCGGGCCCGACGTGAACATCTCCGTCGAGGAGATCGCCGCGCAAGCACCAGCGATCCGGTCGGGCCCTACCTCGGGCGGTCCCGAGCAGGCCACGGACTTGACCGGCGGCGGTTTCGTCGGCTCGGGCGCCGACCGGCGCCGGCGCTTCGTCGTCACCGCCATGGGATTTGGCGTCACGGCCGAGGCGGCCGCCGGCCTCTACAAGCTCACCTCGGGCGGCCAACTCGACCCGCTCACGGGATTCGCCCCCGCCGGAGACCGGCTCCCGACGATCGACCGGGCGGCTGCTTACACGGGCGAGACGGGCTACCAGGCCGCCTACGTCGAGGTCGACATACGCAACCTGGGAGGCTTGAACGCCGCCCTCGGCCGGGACCAAGCCGACGACGTGCTGCGGACCCTGTCGACGACGGTGGAGCAGCGGCTCGGTCCGTTGGGAACGGTCGCCGCGTTCCGTCACGGCGGCGACGAGGTCAGCTTCGTGGTGGTCGCCACGCGCTCGCTCGCCGACCATCAACTGGTGTCGGACGTGAGGGGCGTCCTGTCGGAGGCGGCGACGCAGGGACGGTCCCGCTACTCGCATCTCGAACAGGTGGAGCATCCCAAGTACCCGGGTGACCGGACCCGGGGCGGCACGGGTATCGCGTTCGGGGTGGCGGCGATAACACCCGGATCGGATCCTCTCCGCGTCTGCGCCGCCGCCGATCTCGAGGTGGAGGACCAGAAGCGCCGGACCGGCCGAGCGACCTGAGGCGCCAGCGACCGCCCGGTCGCGCGCTGTTCACCGGGGGGGTGATCGCACGGCGTCGCCTTGCGGCACTGCCGACCAGCCGGACCATCGCCGCACGTCGACTGCCAGCACCTGACCGCCCGGACGCCGCGTTTGGTACTGCGGGTACCGGCCGGCGAGGAGCTCCACCGCCCGGTCGGCTTCAACGGTGCCCGGGTCGAGCACCCTGGCCGTCCCGTCGGCCCGGGCCCACCACAGCCGGTCCCAGTCCTCGCTGTACTCGTCGACGAGGATCGACACCGACGGGTTCTCCGCGACGTTTGCCAGGCGCTTCAGCGACGTCGAGCGCTTGGGCTTGTGGTCGACCGCGCTGACCACGGTGTCGCACGCGATGGCGAACACGATCGGCACCAGGTGCGGGCGACCCGAACCGTCCGCGGTGGCCAGCCGGGCGACCCGCGCCTCGGAGAACCGACGGCGGGCCTCCTCCCCGGTCACACCCCGTGCGCCTCAGCGACAGCGGCTTCGAACCTGTCCAGCGCTGCCTCGACGGGCCCGCGACCGGCGGACGGCAACCAGTGGATCGCCCGGCGGAACCCGGCCTGCTCGAACTCGGCGATGACCCGGGCGTCCGCGGGCACGCCCATCACCATCAGGTCGACCGGACGGTCCGCGCGTGCTCTGAGCTCCACGGCGCGCTCGAGGATGTGGTTGCGCGCGTAGTTGGGCATCCATGCGTCGCCGAAGCGGAGCACCCGGTCGATCACCGTCGGGCCGTTCCCGCCGACCAGGACCGGCGGGTGCGGGCGTTGCGCCGGCTTCGGCCAGGACCAGATCCGATCGAAGTTCACGTGATCGCCGTGGTAGCTGGCCTCATCGTGGGTCCAGATCGCCTTCATCGCCTCGACCCGCTCGGCCAGGACCGCCATCCGCCGGCGGGGGTCGGTGCCGTGGTTCTGCATCTCCTCCCGGTTCCACCCCGCGCCGACACCGAACTCGACCCGCCCGCCGGAGAGGACATCGACACTGGCCACCTCCTTCGCGGTGGTGATCGGGTCGCGCTCGATCACCAGGCAGATGCCGCTGCCTATCCGAAGCCTGCTCGTAGCGGCCGCCGCCGCGGTCATCGCCACGAACAGGTCGTAGGTGTGGGCGTACTTGCGCGGCAGCTCACCGCCGCCCGGGTAGGGGCTCAGGCGCGACGCCGGGATGTGGGTGTGCTCGGGGAAGAACAACGACTCGTGCCCTCGCTCCTCCACCAGCCGCGCCACAGCAGCCGGGTCGAGCGCGTAATGAGTCGGAAAGATCGCAACGCCGGTCTCCATCACCGCAACGCTAAGGCATACGCGCCGCCCCCCGAGCACCCACACCGACGGCTCGAGCTAACCCGTGACTGCCCGCCCCGGATCGGGCTTCCCAGCGCGCCCAGAGGGAACTCGGTGGCGTCGTGTCGATGCCAGCGACCGCGCCGCCTCCTGGGCCAGCCGAGTGGCGGGGATCGTCGACCCACACCCCCATCACGCAGAGCTCCTCGCTGGACGGCCGCTGCAGCCCCCTCGGTTCGCCGCTAACCGACCGCTGCCATGAACCTCTCGAGCTCGCCGGGGATGTCCGGGCCAGCCGGCTGGTAGGCGATCTCGGACACACCGATGCTTTCCAGCTGGGCGACCCGCTCACGCAGCTCCGCCGCCGTCCCCGTAAACGTCATCGCCGGCAGCAGCGAAGCCGCCGCTCGAACCGCCGGCAGGTCGCGCTCGGAAACCTTCACGAGATGGTCCTCGTGCACCGCGAGGTGGCGGTGGCTCTCGGACTGCTCCTCCACCGCCTGTCGCCACTGCGACCCGCCGGGCAGGCGGTCGACGCCCTGAGCACCCTGTCGCTCGTAGAGCGCGTGGAACACGACGGCAAGGGCGTGCCCCGCCGCCTCGATGACCCGCTGGCTGTCGGGCGCCTCACCTTCGCCGAGAACCGTCCCGAACGCGAGCATCGCCCTCCACGCCGGCAGGTCCTCCCCCGCCGGCGGGAGAGCGGCGGCGAAGATCCCGTCCCCGAGCTCCTCGGCGACGCGCTGGCCCTTCGGCCCGTCGGCGCCGATCAGGATCGGTACGTCGATCGGGCGCGGGCTGCGAAGCCGTCGGGGTGGATCATGCGGATGACCGCGCCCTCCCAAACGGCGTCGTCGCCGCGCAGCAGCGCGCACAGGGTCCTCACGTACTCGGCGACGTCGGCCCAGCGCATGGAGCGCTGCCCGAGCGTGTACCGGCCGGTGAACCCTGATCCGATGGCCACCGCCACACGGCCCGGCGCCATGCCGGCCAGGGTGGCGATCGCAGCCGCGTTGAAAACCGGCCGTCCACCTCGCTGAGCCGCCGCCGGCGCGCGTTCTGGTGGACGGGACGGCGGCAGAACCCCCCTTCTGGGCGCCATGACCCTTCGCTGTCAGCGCAGCTCGCGCTTGGCGGTCTCCCAGCGCTCGCGGACGCCCCACGCGTCGACCCACGATTCGATGTAGCGCTCGTCGAGCTCGTGGCCCTGAGCGAAGATCGACTCGATATCGGCCCGGTCCCGCGGCCGCCACGCCAGCAGCTTGTGGATGATCACGTCCTCGACGGTGATGACGCCTCCGACCGCCCTGTCCATCGCCGTCTCCTGGTACGCCGTCTCGGCCAAGAGGATGTCGACGGCCACGCCTTCGCCCCGGATGAACACGACATACGGCTCGGAGGATCCCGGTTCGGCCACGGCGTGGACAGCGAAACCCGCTGCGCGCATCGCCTCCTCCACTCCGACCAGAGACCGCGCCAGTAGGTCCACGTCGGTGGTCTCGCGCGGCGTGGCCCGGTAGCGCGATGCCGCCACTGCGCCAATCACCACCGACTCGATCCCGAGAGCCTCGAGCCGACGACGAATATCAGCGACGAAGGAGTCCGAGATCTCTGGCAAGACGGTGCAACTCCGGCTCGGTCTTCAGCGGCGGGATACCCAGTCGTGCCCGATCGGCGTCGGCATCCGCGATGCGGCGCGCCCGCGAGTCGGCGGTCCCCTCGTCGGTCGACTCCGCGGTTGCGAGCGCCGAGACCTGGCGGTCGAACGCCTCGCGGTCCTCGGAGCTCACCAGTTGCGGAGCAGCATCGCCGGAGGCTCGAGAAGAAGCCATGTTCACAGTCTGGCTCACTCGCCCATCCGACCGAAGAACCAAGCGCCCGCAGATCTCCGTTGGACGGGATGGACGGCGAATGAACGGTTGGGGAAGAGGCGGCGGGACCAGAGGCGCCCGGGTCGCTGCGCTGTCGCTCCGAACGACCCGGCCGCCTCCCGGCTCCCGCCCCTCTCCTCCTGCTGCTGTTCCGACGCCGCGCCCGTCCGTTGCGGTCAGATCTTGATGGCCGCCACCATCGCTCCCACCAGCCCGCTGATGATGGTGACGGCTCTCCTCGCTGATGGCCACAACAGCCTCCTCGGCAGATTGTGCGTTCCGGCGATTGCGGGCAGCTGTTCTGGTTGATTCCGGACGAGCCTCGCGTTCCCAGGAGTTGTAACCCCTCATGTTTTGGGAGTTCACCCCCCTCATGTTTTGGGAGGTCCGGTCCCGAGACACTGGTAGGATGACCACATGGCCGGACAGTTGCAAGGCGTGGTCGCCCGTCGCGTGTCCTCGATCCTGACTGTTCTCACTCAAGAGGAGCCGGTCATCGCTCTGCACGGTCCGAGGTCAGTCGGAAAGTCGACGGTCTTGCGCGCGCTTGCGTCGGATCGTGGAGTACAGGTGATCGACCTCGACGACCCAGCGGTTCTTGAGGCGGTCCGCGCCAGCCCCGCAGCGGCTTTGGGCGGACCTGCCCCGTTGTGTCTGGACGAGTATCAGCACGCCCCGGAGCTCTTGGACGCGCTAAAGGCTCGACTGAACCGGGAGGGGTCGTTGCCCGGGACTGCCGTCCTGACCGGTTCGACTCGTCAAGATGCGTTGCCTCGAACCGCTCAAGCGCTTACCGGCAGGCTGCACTCGCTGACCATCTGGCCTCTGTCTCAGGGTGAGATCTCCGGCGTCGAGGAGAACCTCCTTCCTGCTTTGCGGGCCGACGCCGACGCAGCGGTTGCCTCGTTGTCGGCGTCGCCGACCACCCGGACCGAATACATCGACAAGGTCGTGGTCGGTGGCTTCCCGTTGGCGGTCGGCCGGCCGTCACCGGCGGCCCGCAACCGCTGGTTCGATGACTACGTCACCCAGTCCTTGGAGCGAGACGCCGTCGAGCTGGTACGCGTACGTCAACGGCAAGCCTTGCGTGAGGTCTTCAACCGGCTGGCGGGTCAGACGGGACAGCTGGTTAACCTCAGTCAAGTCGGTGGCAGCCTCGGAATCGACCGCAAAACGCTCGAGGACTACGTCGAGCTGCTCGAGGATCTTTTCCTGGTCGCCCGGTTGCCTGCCTGGGGCAAGACTCTGCGTGCTCGAGCCGGCTCCAAACCGAAGGTGCACGTCGTCGACTCCGGTCTGGCTGCCCGGCTTCTGCGGCTGACCCCGGCCAAGCTTGCCAGCCTGGTTCCCACCGCACTGACAGAGCTAGGGAACTTGCTCGAAACCTTCGTCGTAGGCGAGCTTCGTAAACAGGTGTCCTGGCTTGACGAGGGCGTGACTTGCGGGCACTGGCGTACCGCAGACGACGACGAGGTGGACTTCATTATCGAGTTCGACGACGGGGGAGTTCTGGCGTTCGAAGTGAAGGCCGCTGAGCGGGTCACGAGTGGCGATTTCAAGGGCATGAGGAAACTGCGGGAGGCGCTGGGGAAGCGTTTCCTGGCGGGTGTCGTACTCAGTGCCGGTCCTCGTTCGTACACCTACGAGGACCGTCTACACGTGATGCCCGTAGACCGGTTGTGGAGAACAGCCCCGTAATCACCATTAGTCGGCGGTGCAACTTCACAAGGGAGGAGAGGCAGCGGTACCGGGGTCGCCCGGGTCGCTCCGCCACCGCCGCGAACGACCCGGCCGCCTCCCGGCTCCCGCCCCTCTCCCCCGCGCATCGCCGTGTTCGTGCGTTGCGATCAGATCTTGATGGCCGCCACCATCGCACCCACCATCACGGCCATGAAGCTCATGAGCGCGTACAGCAACGAGCGGAACCCGCTGATGGCCATTCCGGCCTCCCCGGTGGCTCAGATCTTCTGCAGAGAGAACTGACCCGTTCTCCGAGGGGCGGACCCAGTGTAGGTCCAGCAACGCGACACGCCTTCAAACACCGAGCTGCGGAAGGCCGCTCTGGACTCGACCTCTCATCCTGACAATCCGTTTGTGGCTTGTCAGGCCATAACCGAGCCCTTCGACGATTCGGGCCGGTGTTGGATGTGGCCGGCCTCGCCGCCAAGGATCGGCGGGGACCCCTATGGGCCGCCCCTGCGGGGGAACCCGCATACCGCCAGGGGGCGGGCGCCTGCGGCGCCCTCGGCCCTCCCCGCCGATCCTCTCGGCCGGCTGGCGACAACTAGGAAGACAGCCCCGATAGCGGTGTGCGGATTCCGGAGGCTGGACGGGGAGCGCTGGCCGGTTCGGCAGCAGGGGCCGGATTAGGGAGGGGTGTCGTCGAACGGACCGCCGGAGGTCGTACCCGCTGGGTCGTCGAACGGGCCTCGTGCCGGGCCGGCGGTGTCGGGTGGGTCGTCGAAGGGGCCGTAGTCGGGCGGGGGCTGCCACTGCCAGTTGCCCGGCTCGCCGAAGAGGAGGGCGCCCTGGGTGGTGATCTGGTCGTGATGGCCACCGCGGCCCCCGCAGGTCCGCGCAAGCTCGTCGAGTACGGTGTGACGGGACTTCTCGAACGGGGGGCTGTGATGGATCTCCAGCCCGTCGGTTCTCTCACACGCCGGGACGACACAGCAGGGGTCTCGCACCTCCAAGGCGGTTCTCTGCATCGCGGTCGGATAACGCCCCAGGTGCGCGAGCCTTCTGATGTCAACCCCGTCGGTCACCACCGCCGCCAAGAACGCGTCCGCCATGACCTCACGTGCCACGGCGACGGGAACCTGCCCGAAACCTTCGATCTCGCAGCGCTCACCGTCTTCGGCGTAACCGCGCAACAGGGCTTGGCGGTCCACGACGACGATGAGCTTCGCCGGGACCTTCGACTTCGCGGGCCCCGACCCCAGCAGTGTCGGCGCGGTGGGACTCTCGGCGCCGGCCCGATTCGCCGCGGCGGTCTCGGCCAACGCCAACAGGGCGTCCGCCCGGTAACGCTGGGTCGGCTCTCTTGTGCCGGCCTTGCGGTAGGCGTTGAACGCCTCCTCCTCAAAGGGAGCCAGGCACGCCCTGAAACGCGCGAACGACAGGGCGTCCATGCGGGCGTCAACCCGACCCGACCCGTCAGCTTCTGTCCAAAGCCGGCAGTAACGACGCTCCCTTTGACGGTCGTAGTTGGCCTGGTCCTCCTCGCGCGACTTGGCCGCCAGGCGCGCCGCACGACACGACTGCTTCAACCCCTTGAAACCCCGCTTGCGCGCGTCGTCCAACAGGCGCGGAGCCGCCTGGGGGTTCTGCGCGACCGCCGAGGCTATCTCCGCCGCCTGAGCCGCCGAGAGTTCCCCGGACCTCAACGCGTCCGCGACTTCGGGTTGAGAGACGAGCTTGCCGGCGGTGTCCAGGGTTCGCTGCGCGGCCGCCGGGGCAACCCCCGACAGCTGCGACAGCCACTGCGGGGCCGAGCGCGCCCCGCTCTTGGACCACTCGTTGCACTCCACCGCGCGCGACAGCATCAAAGTCTTCCCCGCAGCGCAAAGGCGCTCACCGCGCTCGAACAGCTTCACCAGGCGGGCAGCGTCGGACCCCGAGGTGCACCCGGGCTGGAGGCCGTCAACCAGCCCCGCCAAAACCTCGAGCACCTCGGACAACGTCATATAGTCAAGACTAACGAGAGGGTGTGACAATCACCCAGGAGCAAGACGAACCGCAGGGAGGGCGGCGGAGTTGCACATGTCGGTGAACCCGGACCTTTCAACACTTTTCTGCGGACATCCGCAGAAACCTTGAGAAAGGGCGTCGGCTCCCGAAGTCGTTTCGCGACGAACCGCACCGCCGCCGCTACCGGCGACGCGCAGGGGTCGGCGACATCCTGGGGCCGTACCGAACGTCCGAGGAGATGCGCCGTCAGGGCCGAGAGCGCTACCGACTCAAGCAGGAGAAAGCCGGCAAGACCGTCCGACCGTACCGCAGGCGGGAACAGCCACCATCACCATCCTACGACCCTGACGAAGAGCCGTTCTAACAGGCTGTGTCCTATTTGGTGACGCCGAGCGGACGGCGAAGATTGAGCTGAGGGAGGCCGTCTGGCCTCCCTCAGTTGTTAGCTTTCAGTCGCTGCGACGGCTTGACGCAGCCGCTGGATGTCTTCGGTCGTCTCGTACCAAACCCGGTCGGCGACAATCTGGTCCGGTGCGTAGTGAGCGTAAAGGTTTCTGGTCCGGACGAGCTCGGCCCATGGTTCGGTGCCGTGGTCCACGCCGGCCTCCCGGCAGTGGCGGTCGGCGAGGTTGCCTGCGTAGATCCACAGGCGCTCGACTGACCAGCGTTGGCGGGGGTCATCATCAAAGGCTTCTCGGCCTTCGGCTATGAGCTCGGCTATCTGGTCGAGTACCCGGGCCAGTTCGGCCAGGGTCGCACTCACAGTTGCTCGGTATCGACCTGTTGCGCAGCGGGGGCGTCGTCACTGATGACGTTGACCCACGCTCCGATCGTCTTCGCAGCAGCCTCGGCGTAGCGCATCAAGGTGGCGTATCCGGGGTCAGTGGTGTGGACAATCACGGTGCCCGCTACATCGACACGGGGATGCGAAAGCCCGTAGCGTCCGGCGAGCTGGCGCAGGGCACTGCGTGCGGCGAGCACCTCGGCCCGGGTGGCGCTGCGGTCACCTGTCGCCAGATTCGACATGGCACTCATCGTACCGTTCACCTCCTTCAGTGGTCGTTCGTTTGGTGGTGAACTCTGACCTTGAGTGCGCCAAGGACGATTTCTACGCCCGGGTGTCAGGTCTCGCCATCGGTGATCTCGGCGAGGCGGCGTCGAGATCGGCGTGCAGGGCGACGACATCCTCGTCGGAGAGCCCGTTCCGAAGCTTCTGAGCGAAACGGTCGAGAGTCTCCCGCTTCGGGCGGGGCTGCCAGCGGCCGGTGACCCTGGCATCCGGCTCTCTGCCGAAGGTGTCGCTGTCCGCATCGTAGATGCGGTGGGACACGGTCACCCGAACAGGCTGTCCTGCCTCCATGGCTCCTTCCTACTCCTTCAGAGGTGAAGCTGCTTCGCTGACTCGTTGTACCGCTCGGCTGGGACGAGTCGCAGGCATCCACAACGGAAGCCGGCACGCCCCAAGCGACCACTCGTCCCCACTACATCTTGTGTCTGCATAGTTATCGAGATAGCCCCTATCGCAGAAACCCCTTGAAAACCCCGCCCCGTGTGAGCGACCACCGCTCTGCCGCGCTCTGGGTCAGCGGCCCTGCGTCTCTGGGTGGATCAGATCTTGATGGCCGCCACGACGCCGCCCATCATCGCGGCGAACCGCACGGTTGACGCCTGCCCTGGCGCGGATGATGTGATCGGGGCCGGTTTGCTCGAACAGCCGTAGCGGCTCGGAAGACCGGCGGCCTTCAACGAAGGGACCTCCGCCTCTTACGCACGAGCAGCGAATCGTGGCAGCAATGGGGTCCGTGACGGACGAACAGGTACAGCAATACACCGGCATCGGGACTGCGGTCGGAGCGGGTTTGGGCGCGACGATTGGGGTTCTCCTTGGAGGTTGGGCAATCGCGCTGGGTCTCGCTGTGGGCGCTGGCGTTGGAGTCGCTGTCGGCGCTGCAATGGACGCGCGACGCAACAAGCAGCGGGCGTAGGAGCCATCCGGGTCGCTCCGCTGCCGCTCCGAACTACCCGGCCGCCTCCCGGCTCCCGCCCCTCTCCCCCTGACCTATCCGTCGTCCTGTTCGTCCGTAGCCTCAGATCTTGATGGCCGCCACCATCGCGCCCACCATCACGGCCATGAAGCTCATGAGCGCGTACAGCAACGAACGGAACTCTCGGGGAATCCCATCGAGGCGCTCCAGCCGGCGGTCCACCTGCGTGAACCGCTCGTCCCAACGGCGATCCATCTCCGTGAACCGCTCATCCCAACGACGGTCCATCTCCGTAAGTCGGCGATCGGCCTCGGCGAAGCGCTCGTCCACCCGGTCGAACCGCATGTCGATGCGGCTCTCCAAAGCGTCGAGATCCCGCTTGGCAGCCACGTCGGCCCAGCCGGCGGGCGGCAAATGCTCCATCAGCACGGTGGCCTCCTTCGGCCCCAACACCTGCTCCAGCCGTTGGTAGAGATGGTGACGGCTCTCCTCGCTGATTGCTACAACAGCCTCCTCGGTCGATCGGGTCGAAAAGGAAGACTCGCCCGTTCTCCGAGGGGTTGACGAGAAGTGTACGCCCACCCTGCGACGCGCGGCGCCGCGGCGTATGTTGTGGTGCAGTCAGAGCCTGGGGGGTGATGCGGGTGGGACCGCTACGCCGAAAGTCGACAGCACTGCGCAGCATCGCGCAACGACAACCCGACGCGCTCAAGAGACCCCCGCTCGATCCCCCCTACCGTCTGCTGAAGGTCTGGCCGGTCCGCCGCTCCCCTGTGCGCTTCACCGAGGACCCCAGAGAGTGGATGGACGGGCATCCTCCTGAGGGAGCGGATTGCATGCCGAGCTGGCGGTCGCTGCGCAAGGCGAAACGCA
>DATLUM010000124.1 GCA_035533095.1 Acidimicrobiales bacterium
TTGTCGTAGAAGGGTTGTTGCGTCGTGGACATGTCCTCGACGCAAGGTTCGGAGCGTAATGGGCGTTTGTTGCGTCAGTTGATGTCGGGTCGGTAGCCGGCGATGTCGATCCCGACGTGGCTGGCCTCGAGGGCAGCGGACGTGAGCTGGGCGAGGAGCCCGTTGAGGATCATGCAGATCGCCATGTCGCTTCGCACGCCGGGGGCCAGGTCGACGGTGAGGGTGACCCGCATCGGTTCGGGATGGGCAGAGCGCGTGCGTGGGCAGGGCTTCAAGGGTGGGCCGTGTGGTCAGGTGGGGCGGCCCGCCGCTCGCCGAGCAGCGTTTCAGCTTGTTGGCGCAGCCACCGGTTCTCGTCGGTGAGTCGTGCAATCTCGGATCGCAGCGCTTCGGCTCGGGCGTGTCGGGAGTCCTCGCCGGCTCGTAACCGCGAGGGCAGGGGACGGTCCGCCGCTGCCGGCACGTCTCGGAGCTGAGCGATCTCGGTGCGCAGGTCGTCATGGCGGTAGAGGAACGAGCGGGACACGCCAGCGACGCGGGACACGGCGGCGACGGTGACGTGGTGCCCGTCGCGGTCGAGGCATCGGATGGCTTCGATGGCCCGGTCTCGTGCCTGTTCGCTGCGGAACCGGGTGGAGAGGGCGAGGTGGGAGGTGTTGTCAGCTCGCATCTTGGGCGTCGTCTCCGTGGAGGGCTTCGAGGGCGGGGATGATCGTGTCGAGGCTGTCTTGGACCTTGCGCAGGTTGGCCACTTGCCGGAACCGTCCGTCGGCTTCGGCCTTGGCGATGAGCCGACGGTTGGTTTTGGCCTGGGCTCGGTGCACGGGCAGGAACTCCGGTGTGGTCTGGAAGTCGGGGCACGTCAAACAGGCATTCGGGTGCGGACAGTCGCGTTGTGGTGGCCGTCCGCAGTAGCCGTTGGGCAGGCTGTCGGCGACGCGGGCCAGGTTGTGCTTGATCCACTCCGCGTCGGTGGCCGGCGAATCGGCGTCATACGCGAGGAGTTGGCCGACGATGTTGACCCTGCTTTTGCAGTACTGGTCGAACGCGGCTCGCATCGTCTGGTCGTGCAGGTGGGCGTACACGGCGGTCATCTGCGGGCTCGCGTGACCCAGGTAGCGCTGCACGATGTGGGCGGGGACGCCTTGGTTGATCATCCTTGTGCCGACGGTGTGGCGGAACCGGTGGGCGGTCACGGTGACCGCCTCGCCGGCCTCGTCGCGCAGATCGAGCAGGCGCGACCAGCGCAGAAGGTGCTGTTGGAGGTTGGTGCTGGGATAGGGACGGGTGCCGTCGGCGTTGCCCCGTTGTCTGGGGAACAGCAGCGCGCAGCCGGCCGGGAACCGGGAGCGCACGTGTTGTTGTTGGGCGGCGATGGTCGCCGCTGCACGCTCAGAGAGCGGCACGAGCTGTTCGATGCCGACCTTGGAGTTGTGATAGCGCAGGCACGGCCAGCCAGTGGAGTCGGTCACGACGGGATCGAAGGCGAGCATGCAGGCGTCGCCCGCCCGCAGCCCGGCCTCGATGAGCAGGACTACCAGATGTCGCGTGCTCACATCCGGTAGAGACGCGATCGCCTCGTCGGGCTCGAGCTGTCCCATCACGAACTCGCTGATGAAGCGGGGCACCGCGACTTCCCGTCGGGGCAGGTCTTCCCGGTAGACGATGGCGTCGGCGGGCAGGCGGGGCAACCAGCCGTGACGGCGGCTGTGGTCCAAGAAGATCTTCAGACCGACCAGCAGACCAGTGCGGGTGGCGGGCGACCGGCCGGACCCGGCGAGCCACAACAGGTAGTCCTCGATCACGGCCCGGGTGACGACCGATTCGTTGTCGGCCGGAGCGGGCCGGGCGGCGAGGAACCCGGAGAAGGAGCGAATGGCGGCGACGTCGCCGGCCACCGAGGAGAACCTCGTGCCGGTGGCCAGGCGGAACCGGGCCCAACGTTTGGCCGCGTCGCGAAGCCAACCAGGGTGGACGGTGGTGAAGCTGATCCGGTGGGGCGAGCGGTGCGGTTCGATCCCCAATCGGCGGGCGTCCCACACGTCACGCCCGTAGAGGACATCGGCGTCGCCCTCGGCGGCGAGGTCCTCGATGCGGGCATACGCGTAGCGCACCAGTGCCCGCTCATGGGACCCACTCGCCTCCTCCGGTGTCACCCGGGCGAGGTCAGCCAACCACCGGTCCAGGGACCGGTCCAACAGCGACGACACGCCGCTGGACCGGAGCAGCTCGGTGATCTCGCCCATCACGCGGGGGGTGAGCGGCGCGCCCCGCTCGTCGTGACGGCATTGCAGGACATAGGCCAGTTCCAGGCGGGCCGTTCCCTTGAGCCCCCACAGGTCAAAGGAGTTCCGCGGCCTCCGGGCCTGGCGGGCGGCCGGCGAGGCACCGGCCACGAAGGCGTCCAGGTCGGGTTTGCCGTCGGCCGTCCACGCCCGATGGTGGACCTCGCAGATGCCGCGGGCCTTGGCCGGCCCGCCACAGCCGGCCACCCGGCACGACCCGCGGCCCAGCGCCGGGTCATCCGGGCCGGGTTGGTAACGCTCGACGTCGAACTCGGGCCGCACCGCGGCGGCCAACGTCGCCGCCCACCGGCGCGACCCTTCCGGTGTCGCCGCCGCGAGGGCGGTCATGGCCGGGTCTCGGTGGCCGGCCACACACCGGCGCGGACCAACTCGGCGGCCACATCCGCGGCGGAGAGGTGCAGGTAGGTCTGGCTGGTCGTGACCACGCTGGCGTGGGTGAGACGTTTGGAGACGATCTCGATCGCCACGCCCTGGCGGATCAGGTCGGTGGCGTGGCTGTGGCGCAGCATGTGGGGGGCGAACACGATCCCGGTCCGGGCCCGTAGCCGGGCGACCAAGCCGGACACCGCCTGGTAGCGCAACGGATGCCCGAACGGTTGGCCCCACAAGTTGACGAACACATAGTCGCAGTCCAAGTCGCCGTACTCGACGAACAGATACTCCGAGTACAGCCGGATCAGCGCGGCGGTGACCGGGATCGTGTGCTCGCTGCGGCACTTGGCCCGGGCGTCATTGGCGTTGTCGGCCCGGGGGACGATGCGCACCTCCCGGACCTGGCTTGCGATATCAGCGTGACGCAACCCGAGGGCTTGCCCGACCCGCATCCCCGTCTCGGCCAGGATGGCCAGCAACAGCCGGTCCCGGAGCCGGTCACAGGCGGCGAGCAGCGCCCCGATCTGCTCGGCGGTAAGCGTGGCCGGCATCCGCCGGGGCACCGGCAAGCTGATCGGCCGGGTCGGGACCGGCCGGCCTCTGGTGATGTGGTGCAGGAACGGCTTGTAGGCCCCCCGGCCAGATCGGCGCCAGGCGACCAACCCGGCGGCCAATTTCACCCCGGAGCGAGCATGGAAGTCGTAGAACCCGAACACCGCCCCCAGATGCCGGTTCACCGTCGACGGCGCCCGACGGGAAGCGCTCGGCGCAAGCACGATCACGTTGTCGGCCGGGGCCCGCAGATCGGCCACGAACCGGGCCACGTCCTCCACCTGCGCCCGATCCCACACGACGCCACGGCGGGCGCAGAACTCGAACCAGAACTTCAGACTCGACGCGTAGGCCCGCACCGTGTTCGGTGAGCGCTCCAGCGCGCACAGGTACGCGAGATAGGACTCGACCGGGTCGACCGGCACGCCGTCGTCGTCGACCACCGTCCACGACCGCCGACCGTCCCCGGGCATCACCAGCCGCTGCACCCTCACTGACCGACCAACCTTCGAACCCTGGATACGAACATGTGTTCGGTATCGGAGCCGGGCCGCCGGACTTGAGCGACACCGGCGACAACGACGACACGATCAAGAGAACGTGTCGCCCACCGGCATCAAACCCCTCGTCGGCCACATGGACGACAGCCCCAGAGCCGGTAGAGATAAATGCCGAGCGGCTGATTATGCCGAGTCGTGCGACGAGGTCCTTGTGGGACGGGAGTTTCGGGTTGCGGCGCTCGGCATGATTAGAGGGCCTCCAGGAAGGCGAGGAGTGGGTCGCTGGGCCGGTAGCGCCCAGGGGTCGCCCCGGGTGGGGCGGCGAGGGCGAGGGCTTGTTCTTTGATGCGCAGGTCGGCGTGCAGGTAGATCTGGGCCGTCGCGATGTGCTCGTGCCCGAGCCAGAGGGCGATGGTGGAGATGTCGACGCCCCCTTCGCTCAGGTACATG
>DATLUM010000125.1 GCA_035533095.1 Acidimicrobiales bacterium
ACGGCGCGGCGTCCGTCCCCACGCCCGCCACCCACTGCCAGTTGGCGGCGTTGTTGGCAACATCGCCGTCGACGAGGGTGCGCAGGAAGTGCCGCGCCCCGAGCCGCCAATCCAGGAACAGCTCGCGCGTGAGGAAGCTCGCCGCGATGAGACGGGCTCGGTTGGCGATCCAGCCTGTCTCGGCCAGCTCGCGCATGGCGGCATCGACTGTCGGGAACCCCGTCCGTCCCTCACGCCACGCGGTGAGGTCCGGGCAATCGTCGCGCCACGGGATGGCTAGGGTACGCCCGCAGGGATGAAGCTGCGACGACCGGCGGGGGGACCGGTCACCGCCTCGGCCGTGAGGCGCCACCTGGCGAACGCGCGATCCAGGATCGGAGCGGTGACGACGGCCCAGCTCGTGTGGATCCTGGCGCCGCGGCTGCCGGAGCCGGAGGGCGGGGCCCAGCGGACGAGGGGTAGGTGTGCCCGGCGGCGCCCGAACCGTCCGGCTGAGCTCGGTCGGCTAGGATGCCGGGCATGCCGGCATCGACCGATGATCCTGACCGTCCGCCTGCGCCGACCCTCGACGGACGAAGGATTCGCCTCCGGCCCGCGACGGTCGCCGATCGTGACCGCCTGCGGGAGATCCTGCTGGAACCGTCGGTGGCGCAGTGGTGGGGCCCGCCGCGCCCGGGTGTGGACGTCGCCGATGACTGGCTCGAGGTCGACCGCGACACCGTCGTGTTCGCGTTCGAGTTCCATGGCGGCGTTATCGGCAGCATCCAGTACTCCGAGGAGATCGAACCCGACTACCGCCACGCCGGGAACGATTTGTTCGTCGCGACTGCGTGGCAAGGCATGGGGCTGGGGACGGACGCGATCCGGACGCTGGCTCACTTCCTGTTCGAGGTGCGCGAGCATCACCGGCTTGTGATTGACCCCTCCGCAGCCAACGAGCGAGCGATCGCAGCCTATCGGAAGGTCGGCTTCGTGCCCGTCGGGGTCATGCGTGCATACGAGCGCGGTCCCGACGGCACCTTCCACGACGGCCTGCTCCTGGATCTTCTTGCCGATGAGCTGACCTGAGCGACGCCGCCCCCACGGGGCGACCACGGACGGAGTCGACGCGCCCAGTCAACCGCGCGACAGACCGCGAGGTCGGCGTTGTCGCCGAGCTCCTCGCCGCCGGGTCGGAGAAGGGAGCCGCCCACCGCCTCGGCCTGTCGCACTCGACCGTCAAGCACCACCTGGCGAACGCCCGGTCCAAGGTCGGGGCGGTGTCGACGGCACAGCTCGTGTGGATCCTGGCGCCGCGTCTGCCGAAACCCGAGGGCGTAGGGCAGACGGACGAGTGAGAGCCTCCTTGACAATGCGTGCCAGTGGATGACCTCCCCACGAACCCGGCGTGGATCTCGCGCAGGGCTTCATCGCGCGGCTGGTTGGGCACCGCGGACGCCGATCACGCCCATCAGTCCTCGGCGGCCACGTACCCGACTTCCTGGATCAGCCACGTGTTGCCGTCGGGGTCCCTCAGGTCCATGAAGCTCGAGTAGTCCGCGTGGTTCGGATCGATGCCGGGCGTGCTCTGGCCGGCGGCGCCGTAGTGGTAGGGCTCGCCGACTGCGACGCCGCGCCCGACCAGCTCGGCATGCGCCGCGGCGAGGTCGTTGACCACCAGGTGCAGGCCGTGGAGCGATCCCGGCTCCATCGGTGACGTCTTCATCATCGCGATCGCGCACGACGACCCGCGCGGGTTCAGCTGGACGATCCGGAAGTCGCCGGCCGTGTGGTCGACGATGAGCTCGAAGCCGCACTGGTCGAGGTAGAACGCCTTGGCGCGGTCGACGTCCGACACGGGCAGGACGACGAGCTCGAGCTTGTAGTCCACCTTGTCGTTCTCCTCGATAGGGTCGGGCATAGAGCCGACCGTCGCCCGTGGTGACGAAGGTCGGCGCGGAGCCTACCACTACTTCGCGATCTCCCAGATGTAGCCGGCGGGATCGCGGAAGCTGGCGGTTCGGATGCCCCACGGTCGGTCGATGGGACCATTGAGCAACCGCACGCCCCGCTTCGACAGTTCCGCGCACATGGCGTCCACGTCGCCGACGGTGATGGTGAACTGCATGCGAGAACCTGCCTCCGGCAGCGCGACGGCCGCCGGCGCGATCAGCTCCGGCGCTTCGCTGACGCTCAGCAGGTTGATGAGCGTGCCACCGAACTTGAACGCCACGGAGCTGTCGTCCTCGTAGTGGATCTGCAGACCGAAGACGTCGAGGTAGAACTGCTTCGTCGCCGCGAGGTCCTCGGCAAACAGGGTCACGGCATCGATCCTCTTGGCCCACGAATCCACGATGGCACCTCACTGACCGCTGACCGACGGCTGTCGAACGCTCATCCTATTGGGGGCGCAACAGACTCGCTGTGGACGAGGAGGATCGGGCCGTCCAAGCCACCCAACGTCAAGCCAACAGTCCAGGAGGGCCCCGTGCGCAAGATCGTGCTGTACACCCTGATGTCCCTCGAGGCTGACGTCGACGACCCCGCCGGGTACTTCAGCTCGAGCCCGGAGCCTGGTCGACCGCCGGCGTTCGACCGCGCGATGGTCGAGAACGAGGCGCAGGTCACCGCCACGCAGGACGCCGTGCTGCTGGGCCGCCACATGTACGACGAGTGGTCGCTGTACTGGCCGACCGTCACCGACGACCCATTCGCCGACTTCATCAACTCGGTCAAGAAGTACGTCGTGACGTCCACGCCGCTCTCGAACGAGTGGAGCAACGCGGAGGCGGTTCACGGGCCGCTGGAGGACGTGGTGCGCGATCTGAGGGCCCGACCCGGCGGCGACATCGGCGTTCACGGCAGCATCACGCTGGCGCAGTCGCTTTTCGAGGCGGATCTTGTGGACGAGCTGCGGCTCGTGGTGGGCCCGGCGTTTGGCTTCACCGGACGGCGGCTGTTCGCCACCGTCGGCCAGATCCGTCGGCTCGAACTCCTGAGCGCAACGCCAACGCCGAGCGGCAGCGTGATGCTGGCCTACCGGGTGCCCTGATGGGTCCAGCGCGCCATCCATCGCCAACCGCCGCCGTCGTGGGCGTCCACGCCTGGCAGTGACGCGCTCCGTCGGCTGTTCTCAGCCGCCGCACGTCCACAAGCCGTGACAAGCCCGACGTGACCGGGCTCACGTCGCGTCGATCGGCAGCGACCATTGGCATAATGGAGCGAGTGTGCAAGCAGTCGCCCGGGAGGACGTCGATGGCCGTGCGCGTTGACCTGAACATCTCCCTGGATGGCTTCGCGACAACGACCGACCAGACGCCCGAGAACCCGTTCGGGCACGACTGGGCGCGCCTCGTCGGCGCCTACGTCGCGACCCGCACGTTCCGCGCTCGGGTGCTGCACGACGCGTCCGGCGCGGGCACGACCGGCGTCGACGACCAGTACGCGCAGGCCTACTTCGCCGAGGTCGGTGCGGAGGTCATGGGCGCGGGCATGTTCGGGCTGCGCGAGCCCGGGGTCGACGCGGACTGGCGCGGTTGGTGGGGTGACGAGCCCCCGTTCCACTGCCCGGTGTTCGTGCTCACCCACAAGCCGCGCCCGTCGCTCGAGATGGCCAACGGCACGACCTTCCAATTCCTGGCCGCGACGCCCCGGGAGGCGCTCGACCTCGCGCTCGAGGCTGCCGGCGGCAAGGATGTCCGGATCGGCGGCGGCCCGACCGTGGTGCGCGAGTACCTCAAGGCGGGGCTCGTCGACCGGCTCCACGTCGCCATCGTCCCGATCCTGCTCGGCCGCGGCATCCGGCTCTGGGACGACCTCCGCGGGCTTGAGGACGGCTACAGCGTGACGTCGGAGGCCGCCCGGGGTGGCATCACGCACCTGACCTTCTCGCGCTGACTGTTTCGGTCGCCCGGCGCAGAGCCCCGACCGTGCCCTATCGGCCCCGAGGGGCACGGCCCAATCGACCGAATAGGACTCGCGCCCGCCGCTGCCCGACGCTACAGGGCATGACGGCGGCGGTGAGCCAGCCTACTATCGCGCCACCCGGTAGCGGAGGTAGACGACGCTCGAGCTGAAGGTGCGGGTCTCGACGAGCTCGAGATCCACCCGGCGCTCGCGCTGGGGAAAGAACGGAATGCCACCGCCAACCAGCACCGGGTAGACCCTGGCCCGGTACTCGTCGATCAGACCCAACGCGGCCGCCCCGGCGGCGAGAGTCGCGCCGCCGATCGCGATGTCGCCCTCCCCCGGCTCGGCACGCAACCGCTCGATCTCCCCCGCGAGGCCGCCGGAGACCAGGCGGGCATTGCCCTGCACCGCCGACAGCGTGGTGGAGAACACCACCTTCGGGAGCGGCTTCCACAGTGAGGCCCACTCGATCTCTGCGTCGTCGAGCGATGGATCCTTGTCGGCCGTCTCCCAGTACAGCATCGTCTCGTACAGCTTTCGTCCCAGCAGGTGGACGCCGACCTGTCGTATCTCGTCGGTGACCAACCGCCAGACCTCCGCGTCGGGCGGCGGCGCAGTGATGTCGCCGTCCGGCCCGGCGATGTAGCCGTCGAGTGAGACACCCATCGAATAGGTCACGCTGCGCATCAGAAGTCCTCCTCGGTGACGGCTTCGACAATACGACCCATCGTCGGGAACCCGAGAACATGGCCCAACGGCCGAATAGCCATCGAGCGCTGGGGACTGCTGGACACGTAAACCTCCCGAGCGTGCGGCCAAGCCGCCGCATGCCGCGCCCTTCCCCGATCTCGTGAACCGCGACTTCACGGCGCCTGGCCCCGACCCGCTCTGGGTCGCCGACATCACCCAGCTCCCGACAAGGAGCGGCTCCTGCTACCTCGCCGCCGTGACCGACGCCTTCTCCCGCCGGGTCGTCGGCTGGAGCATGGCGAGGGGTCCACGAACAAGGGCCGTCACGGGCGAGAAGGGCCGCTGGGCGGCCGCATCCCCGGGGTGAGCGTCAACCGGGGAAGTCAGTCTGGTCGGGGCGAGAGGGATAGCCCCTTCTTAACTCACGGACCCGCGGGTTTCACCCTAGTCAACAAGACGCCAAGCCGGCGGATCGGCGTGGAACGAACCGCATGAGCCAGGTTCAACGAGCGTCGATCCAGACGGAATCCAACGGCCAAGGATCGCGGAAGGCTCGTGTCAACATTGAAGAAGTTCAGCGGGACTCGTCGAGCCGTCGACGGACCGTCGCGGTGATCCGCTCGACCGACGGCACCGCCAGGTCCTCGAGGACCGCAGCGGACGGCAGTGGGATGTTCGGGGCCGTGATCCTGACGAGCGGTGCGTCGAGGCTGTCGAAGCCGTCGTCCGCGACGATCGAGACGATCTCGGCACCCCAGCCGAGCACCCGCGGGTTCTCTTCGACGGTGAACAGGCGACCGGTCCGGCTGACCGAATCGAGGATGGCTCGGGCATCGAGCGGGATCAGGCAGCGCAGGTCGATCACCTCGGCC
>DATLUM010000126.1 GCA_035533095.1 Acidimicrobiales bacterium
GGCCCACAATTCGTACACTGCGTTGCTGAGGACAATTGCTCGGTCCAGCTGCTTGTCGAGCGGTTCGGTGAGC
This sequence comes from Acidimicrobiales bacterium, assembly GCA_035533095.1. Taxonomy (NCBI): domain Bacteria; kingdom Bacillati; phylum Actinomycetota; class Acidimicrobiia; order Acidimicrobiales; species Acidimicrobiales bacterium. The sequence goes on from DATLUM010000126.1 coordinate 74, forward strand.
CGAATCGAGCGTGCACTTGCCGTTCGGCCCATGTTCGCGGGTTCCTCATCACGCTCGAACCAGTTGTCGACCTGGATGCGCATGCTGAGGGCCTCTGGATCGCTCGTCAGCAGCCAACCAAGCCGAGTTCGCGCCCAAAACACAAACGCAAATCGTGGCCTGAGATCACGCCATTTGGCCCAGTCGTCCGGACGGTAGGCGTCGTTGTCACGTCGGCGCTGAAGGAGAAAGGGAGGGACCTCGAGACCAGGCGGTGTGGCGATGATGTGGCTCAGCAAATCAATTGGGCTGGGCAGGTCGTCCCGGTCACATCGTTGGCGGTAAAAGCGCACGGAGTAGCCCCAATAAACCATCATGTCAGCGAAGTCAGGTTCGATGATGTCGAAGAGACGGGCGATGGCATTGGGCCCGGCGGTACAGTCGCGGAGCGACTGGACGAGCTCGTCATCGGTTGGGGGCGGCGGGTTGGCCTTTCGGACCAGGGCCTCGATCCGTTCGACGCGATGCAGGTGGGACGCTTTCATCGGTCACCCTCGTCCGACGTGGCGCGTCGTTCAGCTCGCGACTCGCCTGGCTGGTTGATCGCCTCCTCGAGTCCGGCAATTCGTTCGAGGATCTCTCCGTCGAGCTGCATGCGGTGGTAGCGGTGTCCGTAGTCGAGCAGCAGCTGGGCCGATCGAAGCCGTTCGGAGCCGATCGGAGCCGATCGGCGAGCCCAACAGGGTCGTCAAGACACTGATGGCGTCGTCTGCGGCCCCAACCAGCTGGGCGGTCAGATCATCGACTCGTCGCCTTCGCCGTTCGGCAACCGCGCGCGCGAAGTCGAGATCCTGCAGGCGTCGCTGCACGGTCTTGCTCGACACCCGGGCCAACTTCGCTGCTTGTGCGTGAGTTCGCCCCGAACCGAGTGCGTCGATCAGAATCGTATCGGCGGCGTTGAAGTCCTCCTCAACAATGTCCGTGCTCATGTGTCGCTCCGTCCTGAGACACGAGGTCTCACCCCTTCATAGGTTCTGGAGCCCGCCAGACAGGGCCCGAAGGTCCCCTCCGAACACGTTCGACCGCGGAGCTCGACCAGATCGGCACGGAACGCCTCGACCGCGGCGGCAAACTCAGGTTCGGAGGCCCGCCGGCGGGCCGTTCGCTCACTGACCCCCGCACGCTGGGCAGCGTCGGCCAACGTGGCTCCGGACGCAAGCGTCATGGCGAGCACCTGATCGAGGCCTTTCCGGGAGCGGTCACCCCCGGCCATGGATCATCACCGCCCCTCGGAATCCCTCGAAGGATCGCATGAAACAAGCTGTGAAACCACCGGGCGAAAGGCCTCGCGCGACAGAGCGAGCCCCGGGTCTCGCCCACCACGACTCGGCCCTTCGGCACAACATGCTCTTGCGTGGTGGCCGCGCCAACATCTGTTGCCGGCAGATTTGGATGACAACGCGTTGGCAGGTTTGGGCGAGCACGGTTTTGGCATGACTGGCTGGTGACGCGCGGACGGCGCCGGGCCCTGGGGGTGGGGTTGTCCGGCGCCGTCGTTGGTCGGGGGGGGTTCAGGTGCGGGTGAGTTCCGCGATGGCTTTCTTGGCGCAGGCGTCGTCGACGATGCTCTTGCTGTCAGCGGCGGCGGCCATGAGGGCGGCGGTGGCGGCGTTGTTGAGCGCTCGGGGCAGCCCGTTGGCGTAGCGGTGCAGGCGGGCGGCGGCGTCATCGGCGATGAGCGGGTCGGTCCGACCGGCGTGGGACAAATGGTGGCGCAGGTAGCCGATGGACTCGGCGAGGTCCATCCCGCCGATGCTGTAGCGGACGCTGATGCGCTGGTCGAGGGCGGCGAAGATCCCTTGGCGGAGCCGGGTCGCCAGCGTCGGTTGACCGAGCAGGATCGCGGCGAACGGGGACGCCGAGTCCATCTCGGCGTTCGACAGCAATCGGATCTCCTCGAGCTGCTCGGGTGTCAGGAGATGGGCTTCGTCGATCACGAAAACGACGCGGCGGTGGCGTTCGTGTTCTTCGGCGGCGAGCAGCGCTGCGGCCTGGTTGATGGCTTCTGCCTTGTGGAACCGGGGGGTGGCGCCGAGGGCGGTGGCGATCGCGACGTAGAGGCCACGACATCCTCCGGACGGGTTGGACAGGTAGACGAGTGTGAACTTGGTCCGATCGAGTCCGGCGACCGCGGCGCGCACGGCCACGGTCTTGCCCGCGCCGGTGTCACCGACGACCACGCCGAGGGCGGCTTCGTTGATGCAGTAGTGGATGCGGGCGACGGCCTCGCCGTGGGCGGCCCGGTCGAAGAGCTTGTTGGCCGGGATGGTCTTGGTGAACGGGGTGCGGGTGAGCCCGAAGTGGGCGGCCCACACGTCGACGCCGGCCATCAGCTCGCCGCCTCGTTGCCGGCGTGGTGATCGGTGTCGTTGTTGTCGCCGGGCTCGTCGAAGTCCTCGAAGCCGGGGAGGCGCACGTCGCGATAGGAGATCGAGCCTTCGCCGAGCGTCTCGGTGTGGGCGGCCTGCACGAGGCCCATGTAGTCGATGCCCGGCTCGATGTCAGCCGGGGCCGGTGGCGGGGCGGCTTGCGGGACGGCGGGATGGACGTGACGGCCGATCACGAACGGGACGGCCGCGCCAGCGGGGACACCGTGGTCGAACACGTCGATGCGGGTGAGGTCCTCGGGGTCGAACCGCAGCTCGATGGTCCGCCCGATGAGCGCCGGGTCGACCCCGTAGCGGTTCGCCAGCAGGTTGACCGTGGCCGTCTTGGCGACCCTGCGGGTGAGGCTCCACCGGAACGCCTCGGCGAGCAGCGCCGGCGGCGGGATGGCCGGCGTGAAGTCGGCGAGGAACCGTTCGATCGGCGTCTGCTTCGTCTCGGCGTGGATCCGCGCGTTCGCGACCTGCTCGGCCCAGGCCATGAACATGTCGTTGAGCTCTTCGAAGCTCGGGATGCCCCGGACTTCCATCTCGGCGATGAACGACTGGCGGATATAGGCCACCAGCCGAACGCAAACCGACATCGCTAGACACAGCTGTTGGGCGTCTGGACAGTCGGCGAGATTTCGTTGTGGGGGAAGGTTTGTTGGGTTTGGTCGGCGGCGGCCGGCCACCGTCAGTCGGTCCGATGTCGAGTGGGATGCGCAGGCTGATCTCGACTTGCCAGCCGGTGACCCGGACCTGTTCGACGACGAGGCGCAGGAGACGTTGGCGACCGTCGAAGTCGAGTCTTTCGAGGCCGGCTGTGGCCTTTGCGGCGAAGTCGTCTAGACGCTGGCGGAGTCGGCTCTGGCTGGCGAGGTCGTGGTGGCGTGCGGTGAGTTCGGCGCGCTCGGCTTCGAGTTTGGCTCGCCGGGCGGCCAGTTCTTTGGCACGCCGGCGGAGCTCGGCCGAGGTGATGAGGTCGGCCTGGTAGAGATCGGCGATGCGCCGGCGTTCGGCTTCGGCCCCTTCGACGCGGCGGGTGAGCTTGTCGAGCTGGGCGGTGAGGATGTCGTCGGCGGCGGGTGGTTGTCGCCCAGCGAGTGCCTCTTCGCCGGCGAGGAGCACGTCGGGGCGGGCGAGCACGGCTCGGAGCTCGTCGAAGACGAAGGCGTCGAGGTCGTCGGCGCGGATGCGACGCTCGGCGCAGCGTTTGTCCTGACCGCCGGCCTTGATGACGTCGTGGTTCGAGCAGCAGTAGTAGCGGTTGGTGTTCCCGCTGGATGAGGGCATCGGCTGGGCGTGGGCCTTCACCCCGCAGCGCCCGCACACGACCAGGCCTCGCAGCAGCCACAGTCCGGGTGTGGTCTTGCGGGGTGAGAAAGCCGAGTTGGCGCGGCCGATCGCCTCGGCGGCAGCGAAGAGGTCTTCGCTGACGATGGCGGGCACGGCGACCTCGACCCATTCTTCTTCGGGCCGTGTCCGCCGCCGGGGGCGGCCGCCGGGTGAGGGCAGGTACTCGTGGCGATACCAGGCGGCCTTGCCCTTGAAGGTGGGGTTCCGGAGCAGCCCGTTGAGCGTCGAGCTGGCCCACACCGCCTTGCCGGTGGCGGTCGGGACGCCGTCTTCGTAGAGGTGGCGGATGATCTGGCGCAGCGAGGTTCCCGAGGTGTACTCGGCGAAGATCCGCCGGATGACGACGGCTTCGGGCTCGTAGACCTCGAGGCGGGCCGGGCCGGTGTCGGAGCGGGCGACCCGCCGATACCCGTAGGGCACCTTCCAGAAGATGGCCTCGCCGGCTCGCACCCGATACAGCTTGCCCCGCCGGTGGCGCTCCGCGATCTTCGCCCGTTCGTACTCGGCGATCACGCCTTGCATCTGGATGAGCAGCCGCGCCTGGGGGTCGTCGTCGATGGGTGGCGAGTCGGTGAAGATCACGGGCACGCCGAGACGGGAGAGCTCGTCGATGATCAGAACCTGGTAGGGGAACGACCGGGCGAGCCGGTCCGGTGACAGGCACCACACGGCGTCGAACGCGCCGCCCTCGGCGGCGTCGCGCATGGCGTCGAGCCCGGGTCGGTCTAGTCGGGCTCCTGAGTAGCCGTCGTCGGTGTAGGTGGCCACCACCTCGTGGCCCTCGGACGCGGTCCGAGACACGAGCACCTCGAGCTGGGAGCCGATCGTGCCCCGGGCGGCCTGGGCTTCGCTGGAGACCCGGGCATAGATCGCCACTCTCATGGCCGCCGCCCTTCGACGCGAGCCGCGGCCTTTTGGCGGCGTGCGGAGGGCGCGGGCGCTCCCGGTGCCGCCGGGGAGGGCGGGCCCACCTCGACAAGGTCGGTCACGGCGACGGGCTCAAAGCGGCTGGGGCACAGGCCGCCCACTCCCACGCGGGACATGAACGTGCGGCAGTCCTCGCAATATTGGGATCCGAGCGACCTGGCCCCACAAGAACCGCACTCGTACACGGTGATTGGTCGCCGTGGCCGGGTGGCGGGGACGACGACGGGCACGGCGGCGGGCTGATGGCGGCGGCGCCACGCGGTCTTGCGGCAGTCGCCGCAGTAGAGCCGGCGCCCGTTGGGCGTGAAGGGCTGCCCGCAGACCGGGCAGGGGATCGTCGCGTTGTCGTCACGCGACGGGAACTCAGCCTTCATCGTGGCCTCCATCCCTGCGGCGTGTGGCGTTGGCCGCTCGCCGGCACCGCGGCGTTTCGTCGCGCTGTCGTCGCGCGACGCCGAGTTGGACCGTCTCACCGGAGCCCACCTCCACAGGTTGCCGTCGAGCCCGGCTGCTCGGTGTCGGCCCACGCCAACAACAGCGCGAAGCCGGCGGCTAGCGACTGTGTGCGCGGATCCTCATACGGGGTCCAGCCGGGCCGGCAGGCGCCCCTCAGGGCGGCTACGAACACCGGTCGGGCAGCTGGGCGGGCGATGAGACCGGCCAGCCCGGCCCGGGCGAAACGGGTCGCCGCCGGGCTCGCCTGGCTCAAGCCCGTCACCGCCGATGCGCGCAACGCCTCGTAATCGCCCTGGGCGGCTTCGCCGACTGGCCAGAACCGGCTCACCGTCGCCTCGCCTTCTCTATCGTGCGCGGGTGCAGGCCGACCCCGAAGCGCCGCTGCACCTCCCGGGCCAGCTCCGCCCCGGACACGCCCTCGGGCGCCCCGTCCAGGAAGCCGACGATCTCCTCGGTCATCTTCAGCGGTCCACGCCGTCCGGGCCGCTCGTCGAGCAGCCCGGCCATCCCCCGATCGGCGAAGCCCGCCTCGACCAGGTAGAAGCTGGGTCGTGAATAGCCGTGCGCCGCCGCCGCGGCGGTCACGCTCACCCCGTCCACCAGGTGGGCGCGCAGCATCTCGTACTTCACCTGCACCTTGTCGACGGCGAAGAAGAACGGGTTCCCGCCCACGAAGAGCGGCGCTGTCACCGCCTCCGGTCTCGGGTGCATCAACCCTGCGATCTCCAGCGACGCCCGTCGGCTCTGATGGCTCATTGTCCACCTCCTGCCGCCGAACGATCGACGGCGGCGCCAGTGATGTAAGACGATGAACACCGGTAGCGGACGGACACCCGATCCACCATGACCACCTCACCCTGTGATACCCTTGAGTTACAAGAAATATTGGCGCGCAGGCTCCACTAGCAAAGTTATTCTCGACTGACAGCAAGGCGATAACCACTAGGCAGATCAGCCCTTTCGCCGCAACGGATTGCGTGCACGGCGTGTGTGCTGCACCTGCAAATACAGCCCACTCCCGGTTGCATCACGCCGGAGCGTCGTGCGAAACGCAAGGTTTGCGTTCGGCTGGTGGAGTTCAGCCTTTCCTGTTTTCCGCGACCTTGGGGTTCTCCGGCCAATCGACGGCCAGCCTGTGGATTATCTGGTGGTGGTCGGGTTCAGCAGGGGGAGGGGCGGTTCGCGCCACGTCTCGCCGGTGACGGGATTGTGGCGCAGCCACCGGTGCCGTTTGTGGGCCGCTTGGGCGCTGACCCCGAGCGCGGCGCCGATCTGAGCCCAGGTCGCGCCGGCTTGCACAGCGAGCAGGATCGCCGCTTCTTGTTGCCGCTGCAGACGGTCGATCTGTTGGCCGAGGGCGTTGATGCGGCCGATTGGGCCGTCCGGGCGTGGACCGGCGTCATCCACGGTTGATGACCTACTTGGTCTTGCGTTGGCGTTCGAGACGCCGGATTGCCTCTTCGTGGCGGCGCACCTTGCCGGCGACGGCTTCGAGGCTGTGGCGGAGCTGGTCGACCTGGACGGTCAACCCGGACAAGGTGTTGGCGTCCTTGCCCCGGGCGCGGTGCTCCTCGATCACGGCACGCAGGTCGGCGCGCCGGTACATGGTGGTGCGGCTGGTGCCGGCCAGGGCGGCCACTTCGGCGAAGGTGACCGGCCGCCCGGTAGCGGCGAGCTGCGCGCAGGCCTGCTCGACCCTGGTCACGGTGTCGTCGATCAACTGGCCTCCGCGCCGGCGATGAGCCGGTCGAGGCGTTCGATCAGGCGGCGGTGACGGGCTGCTTCCTCACCCCACCCGCGGCCTTCAGCGTCGGCGACGAGCTTGGCGGCGTCGGCGCGCTGGGTGACGAGCATCGGCAAGAAGCTGTGATCGGTCCGGAAGTTCGGGCAGTGCTCGCACACGTGGGTGTAGGCGCACGGGCCTTGGGCGAGGCTGCGTAGGCAGTAGCCGCCGGCGAGGCGGGACTTGATCATCGGCGCCGCCCGCCAGTCAGTTTGCAGCGTGACGGGGGTGGCTTCGGGCAGCACCGGGCCCAGCTGCGCCTTGGCCAGCGTGAGGGCCCGCTCGTAGCTTTCGCGGACGGTGGCGTCGAACAGCCGCCCGTAACGCAAGCTCATCTCGGCCGACACATGACCCAGCAGGGCCATCAGCGCCTGCAACGAGCAGCCAGCGTTGACCAATGCGGTGGCGTAGGTGTGCCGGAGTTGGTGAGGCACGGCCGAGCCCAGGCCGGCGTCGGCGGCGGCGCGGTGCAGCTCGTCGCGCAGCGTGCACGCGGAGACGCGCCGCCCCTGATGGGTGAGGAGGAACTCGACGAGGCGGCCGGTGCGGGGGTGGCGTAGCGGCCGCCCCGGGGAACGGCGGGCGACGATCCGGTCGATCAGCTCGACGGTCTCGTCGTCGAGGGGCACCATCCGCTCGGTCAGCAGCTTGCCCAACGGGACTTTCAGCCAGGCGCCCTGGCCGGGAACCTCGTGCACGCAGTCGAGCTCCAGGTCGCAAAGCTCGCCGATCCGCATCCCCGTGGCCCGCAACAACAGCAACGCGTCGGCACGCAACCGGTTCGGTGACGCCTCGAGCGCTTCGACGAGGAGCCGGTCGTGATCGGGGGGCAGGTAGCGGGGCAGCGGGTGCGGCAGCCGTGGTGCGTCACGGGGGAACACGAGGCGCCGGGGTGGGGCGTCCGGCCAGCCCCACTCTGCCATCGCGTCGAGGAACCGGCCGACCGTGAGGATGCGGCCTTTGGCGGTCGACGCGGCGATTGGCGCGCCGGTGCGGTGGTTGATCGCGTCCGCGACCTCGCTCAGGTAGGGCTCGATGTGCCGGCGACGGTCCAGCAGCGCCAACGACTTCAACCCGGGGTCGGTCCTGGCCAGGAACCGGCCGAAGTGCGCCAGTTCCGACGCGACGCTCTGCACGCTCGATCGTGACAGCGTCGCTCGGAGTCGCTCCAGGTAGGCGACCATCGGACCGCGGATATGGGGGCCGACCCCCTCGAGGTGTCGTTCCCAACTCCACCGCCACAGCGTCGAGCGTTTCGGCGCCGGCTCGGCCGGGGCGCCCAGGTGATAGACGACGGCGCGCGCCCCGTGCAGACCGGTCCGGTAATGCTTGTAGTCCCGCCCGTTGCGAGCCTCTCGTCCACCGATGGCAGCTTCGAACTCGGCGAAGTCCGCGTCGGTGAGCTGATCGAGGCTTCGGCCGGTTTGGATCAGCATCCGGGCGACAACCTCAGAGGCCATCCCGGTGCGGGTCCGCACCGAGTAGCCCAACGTCTCGGCGCCCCCCAGGAAGCGGGCGATGTCGGCTCCGAGCGGGCTGGCCGCGCCTTCCCGGAGGATGGCATGGAACTTGCGGTCCAACAACCAGTCGTAACCAGGGTGCAGATGGCCGTGCAGCATCAAGAAGTTCAGGAACGGCTGCACGTGGTTCTTGGCGGTGCGGTGGCGTTCGGCCAGCGGCAGGGCGGCCCAACCCTGCGGGTCGGGAAAGCGGGCCAAGAAGGTGCGGGCGCCGATATCGAAGGGCCTGTTGCCCACCCCCCGGGCGGTCAGCCACCGCTGGTAGCCGGTGTAGAGATGCTGCGTCTCGGCCGGGACCGCGGTCGGGGCTGGCGGCATCAGCGGGTCTCGGCCAAGGAACGCTGGCGGGCCCGGGCGGTGTCATACGCGGACCGTAGGTGGGCGGGGGCCAGATGGATATAGACGGACGAGGAGTCGACGTGGTCATGGCCCATCAGCGCCTGCAGCACCGCGAGATCAACGCCGGCCTCGGCCAGCGCGGTGCCTGCGGTTATCTGTACTCATTTCGACGAAATCGCTGGTAGCCGACCGTATTCATGGGTGTGGCACGTGAGGCACGGGCGGAGTGCCCTGTTGTTGATGTCCGCGCCGGGCTGCTGTCGCTCGATGAGCCGAGTGCCGCGGGGATCAGGTGCGGTGTGCGCCAAGCCACGCTGCATGCACGTCAGCGGCCAGCCGGCCTCGGTCGGGCACGGCGATCCCGTTGGTTCGGGCCCAAGCACGCACCTCGGCCGGGGACGGATCGGGAGCGTTCGGTGCCGCGAGTTGAGTGGGCATGGCAGCGATGCGCTGGATGGCGGCCGGTTCGGTGGTGGCCCAGAGCTGAGCAGCGGCCAGGTATCGGTATGTCCATTCCTCGGCCAGTTGGCGGGTCTCGCAGAAGACGATGGCCACCTCGGGCCAGCGGATCTGGCACTCGGCCAGGCCGTCAACGATCACCGCCGGCCGAACCCGGTCGGACTTGAACACCTGGGAGTAGCGGTCTTCGACCACCACCGCAGCACGGGGCAGGGCGGAGAGTTCGCCCAGGGCGTAGCGCAGCCTGCCGCTGATGAGGCTGGAGACGAGGTCGGGCAGCGACTTGCGCTCGACGGCAGCGGCGAGTCGCCCCTCGACCATCACCCCGTAGTCGCCGCACGCCAGCGCCCGACCGAGGGTGCGCACCGGCTTGCCGGGGAAGCGATAGGGGTAGTGCTCGCGGCTGTCGACGATGATCTCGAGCTCGGCGACCCCCGCAGCTCGCGCGGTGGGGGTGGTCACGTTCGGGCGGGCCTGGTTGCGGGTGCGGGGCGACTGCCAGAACACGGCGTCGCGGCCTCGGGCGGTGGTGAACACCAGCTGGGAGCGGTTCTCCCGGGCCCGGTTGACGACCAGGTCGATGGCGGCTCCTCGCCGAACGCAGGAACGCAGGGCGATCCGTTCCACGATTTCGGCATCGGCGGGCCACTCACTTGACGGCACCGGGTAGCAGTAGAGCGCCTTGGTGCGCGGCCACGTGCCGGCGGTTCGCAGCACGAGCCCGTCGCCCAGCGGGACGCGCAGCAGGTAAGCCAGGGTGGACTCCGGGTCCGGGTTGCGGGCGATCAACAGCTCCTCAGCGGCCACGGTTCTCCGCCCGGATGACCCGACGCAGGCTCTCGCGCACGGCGGTGAGCTCGTCTTCCAGTTCGACGACGCGCCGGCGGGTGGTGTCTGCCTCGGCCCCACGGGCGTCCCGCTCGGCCACCAGCTGGCGGTTGACGGTTTCGAGTTCGGCGATTCGCGCGATCAGCTGAGCCCTGTCCGGGCCTTCGATCTCGGCGCCGAGGTGGAGACGGAGGCGTCTGTAGAGCTTGTCGCGTTCGGTTCGGAGCCGCCTGATCTCCTCCCGGGCGACGGCCAGATCGGTGCGCAAACTGGCGGGTGTCGCCCGATGCTTGTCGGACACAGAGGAATGAGAAGCAGCGGCGATGTCGCCGTCGGTCTGGCGCCGCCGAGCAGCCTCCACGTGCTCTCGGATCCCTTCGGCATAGGTGAGCCAGGTGGACACGCCGGCAGCTTTGGCCACGGCCGGGAAGGTAATCGACGCTCCGGCGGCCTCCAGCGCCTCGATGGCCGCCAGGGCGCGGGCACGCTTGTCCTGGCTGTGTTCTGCTCTGGCTGCCCGCATCGCCGTCGACCGGGCCGGTGCGGGGGCCGTGGTCACCCCGTCTCGCCGGGCAGGGAGGCGATGACCGGGATGCGCCGGGCGGCCCGGGCCCGGCGCAGGATCCGGGCCGAGGCTTCCACCTCGGCTCGTTCGTCGGGGTCGAGCTCGGCGAGGCGACGACGCATCTGGTCGGCCACCACGCAGAAGGCGTCGATCTCGGCGGTCAGGTTGGTGACCACGTAGTCAGCAGCCCCGATGGCCCGGGCAGTTTCCCGGTCGGCGCTCAGGCTGGCGACGTGGGCTTCGAGAGCTGGCAGATACGAGGGGTCCGGCCGGTAGAAGCCGCAGCCCGCGCACTGGAAGCGGATCGGGCAGTGCCCGCCTCCGGCCTTCACGTTGGATGGTTCGGTGCAGTTGCCGAACGGGACCGAGACCGATGCCCGTTCGTAGGCGAGCGGGTCGGAGAACGGTGCAGGCTTGCCGGCGGCGTCCACGGCCAGCGATCCGACCGTGCGGATGGCCTGGGCCTTGCGCTTGAGGCTGACCGTGTAGTACCCGAGCGTGGTCTGGATCGCGACGTGATCGAGCAGCTCTTTGAGCACATCGACGGGCACGCCCGCGTCAGCGTGACGTTGGGCGTAGGAGTGTCTCAACGCGTAGGGGATGACGAGCGACCGGTCGAAGGCCAGCGGTGTCCCGTCCGGGCCGAGCAGCTCGCTGTCGATCGTGGGGATCCGTTGCACCCAGGCCCGAAACGCCCGCCCCACAGCCGAGGCGGTCAGGTGGCCGAGGGCCTGGTGGGAGCGCCGCTGGGGGGACGGGAACAGCCACTGGCGGGTGGCCGGCGGGGTAGCCAGCCCGCCCCGGCGACGTTCCCAGGCCAAGATGACCCCTGCGGTCTCCGCGGTGATCGGCAGGCGCCGACGCAGCCGGGCGGCCTTGTGGTTGTCATAGATCAGGTTGTGCTGGCCGTCGATGACCTCGACGCAGCCAACCTTGAGGCTCACCACCTCCCCGGGGCGCCGCCCGGTGTCGCGCAAGATCCGGTAGATGGTCTGGTGCATCGCCTTCAAGTCGGCGCCGCTCAACGAGCCGGCCCGCCCATCCTCGCCCAGCAGGTGCAGGTGCCCGTCGAGCTGGCGGATCACCGAGTCGGGCAACGCCTTGCCCACCTGGTCCTCGTTGGCGTCGGCGACCACGCGATGACGGCGCTTGGCCGGCCGGAACTGATCGGGGATGTCGGCCATGAGCCCACTGGTGCGGCCGTACTCGATCACCTCGCAGAACAGAAACAGCAGCAGGTTGCGGTGGCTGGCCGAATACGGGCTGCCGTCATCGCGGCGGTGACCGGAGAGGGCGTCGACGACACGGGTGAAGTCGCCCGCGTCGAGGCCGGCTGGGTCGGTGCGACCGGAGGCCACCAGCGCCTGAGACGCCGCTCGGCAGGCCCGCAACGCCTCCCGGAGCCGCTGCAGGTAGGGGCGGGTGGTGCGGGCCCAGTGCTGGAGCACCTGGCGCAACCAGCCCAGCTCGACCGGCCGGAAGTCGATGGTGCCGTCGGTGGCCGGTGGCCACGGTCGGCTGGCGTTGGACTGCAAGTCGAGCAGCGCCACCTCCCACACCTCCCCGGCGTAGGGGTCGGTGCCGGTGTGGGCCACCCAGGCCCGCTCCAGGTAACGGCGCAGGTCACGGAACAAGGCCCTGATGTCGGAGTTGTATTGGAGGCCGCCGCTCTCGCACACCGCATCGGGATCGGCGTCGCGGACCGAGCCGGTGCCCACCAGGCGGCTGAGGAGGATCCGCACCTGCAACGGGTCCAACGGCGGTGGTGTCGTGTCCCGGCACTGCAGCGCGTAGAGCACCTCGAAGCGCACCAGCTCGGCCAAAGGAGCCAACGAGAACTGGTGGTAGCCGAGCCGAGGCGACTCGCCCGCCGCCCACATTGCCAGGTCCTCCTCCGATGCCGAACCGGCCCAGCGGTCACGCTTGAAGCGATTGTCATGGAGCCAGCACAGGCCCCGCCGATAGACGCGCTCGCGTGCGCAGCCCGCGACCACACAGGGCTCGGCACGCTGCAGGGGCTGAGCACGGGCGATGAACTGTTCGATCGGCCCGCCTCCTTTCCGCCAGGCCCGCTCGTGTCGGAAGCACAGGCCGTTGCTGTGACCCTCGCTGCGGCAGCCCTCCACCGCGCACGCCCCAGGGGCGATGGGCCGGGCGGGCGGACGTCGCGGTGCGCGGTCGAACTCCTCCTCAGATACGCCTGCCGCCACCCTTGCCCGCCGACACGCCGTGCAACGGCCGTGGTATCGACGGGTCGCCGATGGACACCCAGGCGTTCGACACGGCCATGCCGCGGTCCGGTCACTTCCGAGATCGCCCGTGAACAACCACAGCGACTGATCCCACTCCCCGGGCCGCCAAGCGACCCCGACATGGGCCATGAGCCATTCGAGCCAACCGGTCTCGGTGCCAGAGCGTTGCTCGGAGAAGGTGGCGGCGACCAGACGCAGCGCCGGCCGGCTCACCGGTAGCGCTCCCCGGCTGCGACCGCCTCCACCGCCCGACGCTTGTCCCCATCCCGGGCGTGCAGGTACACCAAGCTCGAGGCCGGACTGGCGTGGCCCAGGAGCCGCTGGACGACATCCAGCTCGACCCCGGCCCGCACCCAGTTCGTCGCCGCCGTGTGCCGCAGCATGTGGGGCCGCGCCGGGAAGCCGCATTGCCTGGCCAGGCGCTCGAAGAACCCCTTGGCCGCGCGGTAGGTCATGGGCGTGCCGAAGGGCTGGTGGTAGAGATTGACGAACACCATGTCGTCGTCGTCGGCACCGAGGATCTCGCCCCGCTCGAACTGGTAGTCGGCATAGGCCAACAGCACCGCCTCGCTGGCGGGCACCATCCGAGGGAAACGGGACTTGGCCAACGCCCCGTTCGGGTTCGCCCGATGTCGGACATGGACATGCGGGCCCACCACCGCGCAGCCCGCCCGACGGGAATCGGGCAGCAGGTGCATGTCCTCCCGGCGAAGACCCAACGCCTCCCCGATACGGAGACCGGTGTCGTGCAGCAACCTGACCATGAAACGCTCCCGGGGTCGACGACAGCAGGCGAACAGCGTCTCGGACTGCTCCGGGGTGAGCGCCTCAGGGAACGGCGTCTCTGTCCGTGCCTTGATCTCCCGAACCCGCACCGTGCGGAACTGTCCGCGCTCGCCGGCGTCGAATCCCGCCGGCAGGAACCGCAGCCAGCGCGGCTCCGACAGCCGGTCGGCCACCGCCTGATCGATCACCGCGGTCCGGGCACAGAACCGCAGGAACTCGCACACCGCGATCAAGATGGCGTCGACCGTCCCACCCCGGCGTACCCGCCCGGTGTCGATCGGCGTCGCCTCCAGCCAGTGCTTGAAACGGGCCAGGCTCGGCAAGCCGATCGTCTTCCAGTCAAAACCGTGGACCTGGCACCAACTCAAGAACAGCGCCACCCTGCCGGCGTAGGCGCGGATCGTGTGCGGCGAACGACTGGCGCCATAGAGCGCACGGCAGAAGTCGCTCGCCTCGACGTGCACGACCAGTTCGGCGTCAAGCACCACCCACTGCCCGCTCCCGTCAACCGGCGACATCGCCCGCTCAGCCCGGAACGACGCCCAGCCGGTGGGCTCGTGACCGCTGTGGTTGGTTGGCTGCGCAGGCTCGGCGCCTTCCGTGACCATCACCTTGAAGTATGAAACTTCCGGGCATCGGCGTGGTGGACCGCTCGGCGCGATAGCAACGAGCCATGCCCACTCAGCAAGAGAAACGGCGCCAGCGCCAGATCATGGCCGCAATCGCCGAACTCGGCTTCTGCATGCCCGGCAGCCTGGTGGCTCGCACCTCCCGGTGCGGTAGCCCCACCTGCGCCTGCCACACCGACCCTGACCGGCTCCACGGTCCCTACCCGTCCTGGACCCGCAAGGTGAACGGAAAGACCGTCACCCGGAACCTCAGCGCTGCCCAAGTCGAGCGCTACCGGCCCTGGTTCGACAACGCCAAACGGCTCCGCGAGCTGATCGGCGAACTGGAAGCGCTCTCAACCAGCGTCGCCGTGAAGGCTGAAGAATGGGGCAGCCAGTGAACCACCACCCCCCACGGGGCGACACGACGTCCTGGTGGCATACGTGCCTCACGTCGCTCACCCACTACTGAATACCTGTGAGCTACGAACGGCTCAGGCCACCAACCTCACGTCCCTCTGGGGGATAGACCGACGGGAGATAACGAAGGTGTGGCGCAGCGCGTGCGGGTGCCCGGCCGGCACGCCGGAACGCTCCCGGTGGTAGCGGAACACGCGGCGCAGCCCGGCCGGAGTGAGCGGCTGGCCCCGGTGCGGTCCCTTGGCGACCACGAACAACGCCGGTGAGGTCGTCTCCGGCCGCTCGGCGAGCAGGTAGGACTGGACCAGCCCGGCCACGTCCGGATCGAGCGGGACGCGCCGTTCCTTGTCGCCCTTGCCGATCACCCGCACCCAGCCCCGCCCGATGTCGACGTCGGTGGCCTTCAGTCCCAGCACCTCGGCCGAGCGCAACCCGGAAAACAGCATCAGGCCGGCGATCGCCCGGTCCCGCTCGGTGAGGAAGCTGCCCAACAGCGTCGCGGTCTCCGCCCGGTCCAGCCCCCGAGGAAGGCGGCGCGGCTCACGCACCCGCAGCTTGGAGCGCGCCTTCGGTCGGGCGAGATGCCCGAGCAGACCACTGCGCTCACCTTTCGTCGTCCTCCGGGCCGCGGCGCCCTTCGGCATCGGGTTCAGCGCGTCCGGGTCACGCATCGCGCGAAAGCCGAACAGCCCCGAGACCGCCGCCAGTCGGCGGTTGATCGTCGCCGGCGCGTACCCGACCGCCCAACGCCCGCCGTGCAACGGCACCACGTTGTCATGCTGGCCGGGGAGCCGAACCTGCCGGTTGGCGGCCAGGTAGTCCAACAACGTGTTGGTGCCCACGTCTGGAAGGCGGGTTCCCACATCGGCCAACCAGCGGGAGAAGTGCAACAGGTCGAACGCGTAGGCCCGCACCGTGAGCGGCGAGTAGTTCCGGTCCTCCAGATAGGCCAGGAAGTCGTTGATCAACGCCAGGTCGGCATCGCCGCCCTCGCTCACCACTCGCCACTGGCTCCCTCGGCCCGTCACGCTCAACTCGGTCATGGGACGTCAGTAACGCAGAACGACCCGCCCCGATCAAGAGGAAAACCCTGTGGATTCCACAAATTCGCTTATCCACAATATCCACAGAATCCACAGGCCCTGCTACTGCTTTTAAAGAATATTGGCCAGATAAGAGGGGCGCGTAGGGCTTGGAGTGCACCAGGTGCACGCCGAGCACGGCACACGCCCGGGCCAGTTGATGGTTGGCATACGGGGCGCCGTTGTCGACGTGCAGGATTTGGGGCAGACCCCGGCGGGCGATCGCCGAGCGCAGCACGTCCTGGCCGGACCTGGTGTTCTCCTCGGTCATCCACCGCCCATAAACCAGCAGGCGGCTGTAATCATCCACCAGCACGAACAGCTTCGCCCGTCTCGAGCCGGCCGCCCGAGGGTGGGGCACCCAGGGGCCGACGAGCACGTCACCGATCCAGATCTCGTTCGGGCCCGACGCCTCGTAACGTCCGAACGCCCGGGCCGGCTCGGCGGTCAGGGCGGCGCGGGTCAGCCCTGCCCGGCGCAGATGGGCGCGCACCGTGCGCTCCGAGAGCACCACCCCATGGGCGCGGGCGATCCCATCGACGATCTTGGCCGACGACCGTGTCGGGATCGCCCGGCGCATCCGCTCGGCCTCCTCCAACCAGCGCCCCTGAGAACGAGCCCGGCCCCGATCCGAACGTGGGACCGGTCGCAGGCCCGCAAGCCCGTCGCGCCGATACGCCACCAGCCACCGGTCGATCGTGCCCCGAGCGAAGCAACGCTCCACGCCGTCAGGGGTCGTCCACGTGCGCGCCGCCAGAGCCCGCACCACCAGGCCCCGCTCTGCGGGCGTCAATCGGGGACTGACGGCTTCGGAGATCACGCTGAACCGGAACAAGGCGACCTGCTCGGCCCGGTCGTGGCTGTCGCTACCCATCGAAATGTCTCCTCCCAAACGGGTCGCCGACCGTCGGCAACCGTCGATGGGCATCCAACGGCAAACTCAGATCGCCGCCCAGGGCGGATCCATGTTGGTGCTGAGCAGGTGGCCGCCGACCACAGCGTTGGCCAGCCGCCACAAGCTGCCGACTCCCTCGCCGAAGCGGCGTCGCGCCGCCGACCACGCCGCCCTCGCGGCGGCGACCGCGACCGTCTCGGGGCGGCCCGACAGCCGGGGGGCCAGGTCGCCGACGGCCACGCAGAACCGGCTCAACCCGACTGCCAGCAGCCCGGCCCGGTGGGCGAAGCGCCGCCGCCAGTCGCGCACCGTGGTGTGCTTCAAGTCCAGACCATCGGCCACCCGTCGCATCCCGACGCCGTGCTCGCACATCGCCTCCAGCGCCGAGCCGATCACCTCGGCCCCGTCCAGACGTCCCCAGGTCACGAACCCGGGCAGCAAGGCGTGCGTCCGCCCGCAGTCCCGGCAGTGTCCTCGACGCACCTCAAGACGACGGATCACCTCGGCGCTCACCCGGACGTCTCGCTCGTACCACCCCCAGAACCGCATCGGCCGCCGGCAACCCGGGCACGCCGGCCGCGGCACCACCACCTCACGACCCGCCTCCGCGTAGCCGTCGACGTCGAGCTCGGTCGGCCATACGATCGCCATCGGCACACAGCCCTTCCGGGCCCCTCCCGACGAGCGTCCAACTCATGTGATCGGGAGGGGCCCTGTCGCGTTCCCAGGTCCTCCCGATCCTCACCAGCCGCCCCAACCGCCGTCCAACGCCACCGCCCCGCCAAGTCCATCCCCAACTACCCCGACCGGATCACGCCCCTACGGCTTCACCAAGACGTGCCCGTAACACCGCATGTCAGATGTGGCCCAGCCAGTCCCACCTCGATGACCGAGCCGAAGCCGCGAAAGCGACTCGCGGCTCGTTGCCTTGGCCACTCGCGATGTCAGCGGATTTGTCAGCGCACCACCGACCTCTTGTCGCGTACGACGGCATACGCGAGCAGACGAGATCGGCTCGGAAGTGCCCGCTGACCAGGTTCTATCGCCTACAAGGACAACCCTGCGCCCACAGACGCATACGGGAGAAATGGGCGGTTCGTCAATCTCATAGCCTCATGGCGGAGACCACACCGGTTGAGGAGACGTGGTGGCGACTGCGATGTGACGGTTCGCCGGCGCGACAGCCAGAGTGGGGTAGCGGGTGGCGCCCCCGCGTCCTTGACGGCGCGCGCGTGGCCGCAGGCGGGGTGGAACGGGTGCTGGCTGCCTGATCATCAGACGTCGCAGACCGCGATTGACCGATGGTGACCGCTGTTTGGTGTCCCGCTCGTGTCCTGGGGATGGTGCCGCGCAC
>DATLUM010000127.1 GCA_035533095.1 Acidimicrobiales bacterium
TGGGAACCCGAGCCGACGAACGGCTCGTGCCGGCCGCATAGGGCGCGGCTCGGATGACGCCGGTCGTCGCCGGCGAGAACTCGACGAATCCGGGACAGCACGCTCGATTTGCCCTGGCCTTCGATGAAGACCGTGGTCCGAAGAAGCCGCCGGTGACCACGTGAAAGTGGCGTCGGACGATCACGTCGCGCCGAGGAACTGGCCGTCTTGCTGGTTCCGCAGAATCCGTGGTGCGCCTGCGCACCAACGTAGTTGACAGAAATCGAGGCTCGCCAAGGGTCCGGGCGTGACCGCCGAGCCCCCGCTCCTACTGACTCTCACCGAGACGGCTGCCCTTCTCGGCATCGGCAAGACGCTGGCATATGAGATGGCGGCCAATCGACGCCTGCCGGTGATCCGCATCGGCCGGTTGGTGCGGGTCCCCAGGGCCGACCTCGTGGCGTGGATCGCGGCGGAGACGCGCTACCCCGTACCACCTGACACGTCCGCTGCGCCGACCCGACGGGCGGTAGGAAGGCCGCTAACCGGCCCCGCGCGACGAATCGGGAATGCGCCTGTGGGCCCGAGGCTGCGGCCTGTCCCCATGGGCCTTGACCCGGCGGACGGATCCGCCCGTTGATGGACATGGCCTCACAGCTCCCCGTCGTGGTCACCCCGCTCCGCCCGCTGCTGACGGTGCCCGAGGCCGCGGGCCTCCTGCACATCAGCGAGCGGACCACGTGGCGACTCGTCCGCGACGGCGAGATTCCGGTGGTCCGCATTCGCAAACGGATTGTCCGCGTCGATCCAGCCGCGATCGCCGCCTACCTGGCCGCGCCGGATGGCTCGGTGCCCCCCGAGGTTCCCGGGCATACGGCAGACTGCCTGACGCCGGATACTACGGTCTATGACCACACGAGCAGATTCGCTGACAGCTCCGCGGGCGGTCGTAATTCCGCCAGAGCTCAAGGTGCCGCCGGTGCACCAGCACAAAGACGGTCGGTATTTCATCCTTCTCCGAAGCGGAGCGAGCCAGGGGGCAAGGCCGAGGCAGTATTACGGGGCCACACCCGACGACGCTCTGTGGAAGTGGCTCCGCGCGGAGCATCCCCAACTCCTGCCGGTTGCCTCTCACTCGCCGACTTTCGAAGGCATCAGACCCACGACGGTCGGTCAGCTATGCGAGATGTGGCTCGACGCCCTCGATCGGATGGTCGCTTCGGGTAGCCGAAGCGCTACGACGCAGCGCTCTTACGAAGGCATAGTGAAGCGAGTCGTCTCGCTCGCCCTCGTCACCGGCGTAGACGGGAAACGCCGCCCGCTCGCGCAGATCGGCGTCGAGGAGCTGACGCCAGCGATGGTCGACGAGATGGTGTACTGGGTTCGGTTCGAGCGCCGCCTGAGTTCGAGCCAAGCCGCCCAAGCCCGCACGACGATCGGCGCCGCTTACAAGTGGGCCCGGCAGAAGGCCCGTATCACCGCGAATCGGCCCATCACGGACAGTGAGAATGTCATCGTGACCACGGACGCCGTGCGTGACGACGAGATCCCGACTCCCGCCCAGGTGCGGACGTTCCTGACGCGCTGGCGCGACGACTGGCTGTACGGACTCTGGGTCGCAGCATTCACGACCGGACTGCGCGCGGGCGAGCTCATCGCGATCCACGAGAACGAGCTCTTTGTGGACGAGGGCAGCTCGTACCCCACTCGCCTCCACGTCGTGAGGCAAGCCCAACTCGTCCGGCTCGACGCCCGGACGAGCATCGGTCGCGAACAGACATCCGAATGGAGGGTCTACGAGCCGAAGCGGCACTCGCGGCGCTGGGTGGGGCTGACGCGCGACGCCGGCGAGGCGCTACTCGCCGCGGCCGATCGATCAGCTACGGCAGCTGCCGCACGACGGGACTGGGGGCCCGGGTGGGAGGGCTACGTGTTCCGGCGACCCAGCGACGGAGCGCCGCCCCCAGTTGATGAAATAGGGACGCTCTGGAGCGAGCGCCTGAAAGGGGCTGGGCTGCCCCACTGGTCATTCCACTCGACGAGGCACTTCGCGGCTTCCGTCTGGATTGCTGCGGGGCACCCCACCTGGATTGTGGCGCGGCGTCTCGGGCACAAGGACACGGGGCTCGTCGAGCGGCGCTACGCACACCAACTCGAGCGATTCGACCCGTCCGGCTCGACCGCGATGGAGGCCATACTCGCCGACTTTCTGCCCGTTGTTCCGACGGACCCCGATGACGGACCAGATGTCGAAGTGTAGTCGGATTGTGGTCGCAGGACCGCGCCGACTGAGTGGGTTGTGGTCGGAGTTAGGCGTGAATACCGCACGTCACGCGGTTTTGCCCAAGGTTTAGCAAACCGCTGCACTAGACCTCTATGCGACCTCTCCGTGTCCGACGGGCGACCGATCGACGGCGAGCCGGTGAGCGGGGCCGGACGGGACAGCGCGCAGTCTAGCAAACCGTCATTCGGCCGGCCGCGAATGGCCGGAG
>DATLUM010000128.1 GCA_035533095.1 Acidimicrobiales bacterium
CTCGAGCTGATGGGCACCGAAAACTACATCGTCCTGGAGTTCGTCCGTGGCAAGTCGTTGCGTGATCGGATCAACGAGGGGCCCATCCCACCACCGCAGGTGTTCGCTGTCATGCACGGTGTCCTGCAGGCCCTCGACTACGCGCACAAACGGGCCATCGTGCACCGTGACATGAAGCCGGAGAACGTGCTCCTGTCCGACGACGGGATGGTCAAGGTCGCCGATTTCGGCATCGCGCGGCTCACCGACGACAGCGGAGTCGGCGGGACGGCGACCAAGACGGGCACCACCGTCGGCACCCCGCAGTACATGTCTCCCGAGCAGGTGGCCTCGAGCAAGGTGGACGGGCGCAGCGACCTCTACTCCGCGGGGATCGTGTTCTATGAGCTCGTGACGGGCCAGCCACCGTTCACCGCGTCAGAGGCCGACGGGCCGTTCACGCTGATGGCCAAGCACGTCCAGGCGCCGCCCAAGCCACCGTCCGTGTTCCAGCCCGGCCTCGATCCGGTCCTCGAGCAGGTGATCTTGAAGTCGATCGCCAAGCGCCCTGAAGACCGGTACCAGACCGGCGAGGAGTTCGACACGGCGATGTCGCAGGCGGCGGACCGGATGTGCCCCGGCTGGCAGCGGAGCCTCGAACCGGGCGCCGACCTGTCGCGCATGGTGCCGGGCGCCGCGTCGCCTGCGATGGCGCCCGCGACGCCGATCGGCATCGCGATCGCCCAATCGGCGATGCCGGTGCCCGCCCAGGTGGTGTACAACCCGGCCCCGCCCGTCAAGCCCGTGGCCAAGAAGGCAACCGGGTGCCTCGGCGTGTTGGTCGGGATCGCGGGGGTCTCGGCCCTGGCCGGGCTCCTGGCCGCGGCGGTCCTCCGCTAGCCGAGGTTAGTTAGGAGAGATTCCCTCGCGGGCCATGGCTTGTTCGGCTGCCTCTCCGACCAGGATGTCGCGCGAGCCGGACTCCCCAGCCGCGATCACGGTCTGCTGCGTGTACTGCGACGTGTAGTCGTGGTGGACCCTGGTCGCCATCTCGGTCGGGAACGGCACCCACGGAGAGGTCGGGGTCTCGCGGACGGCGGTGAGCTCGTAGATCCGGAAGGTCTCGGCTGACTTGCCTTTCAGCTGGACGCCCGGCACCAGGTCCACCGCGATGTAGTCCTTGCACATCTGGTAGGTCTCCTCGCCGATCAACACTTGGAACGCGGGCGCGTGCGCGCAGAACCGCGCTGCCGTGTTGACCGTGTCGCCAAGCGCCGTGTACTGGATGCGGCTGCGTGAGCCCATGTTGCCGACGACTGCAGGTCCGCTGTTGATCCCGATGCCCCATCGGATCGGGGGGAGTCCCTTGGCCAGGAGCATCTGCTCCAGCTCGGGCGCGTGATTGACGAGGTCGTAGGCGCACCGGACCGCGAGCAGTGCATGGTTCTCCTGCAGGCGAGGGGCGTTCCAGAAGGCCATGATCTCGTCGCCGACGTACTTGTCGACGGTCCCGTCCCACTTGAAGATCAGGCCGCTGAGATGGTCCAGGTAGGTCGTGACCAGCTCGGTGACGTCCGGCGGGGCCATCGACTCCGACATCGAGGTGAACCCGCGGATGTCGACGAACAGGAGCGTGATGTCGCGCCGCTCGCCGCCTCGCATGATGTCGTCCACGCCCCGGCGCGTCTTGGCCAGCTGCGCCACGATCTCGGGCTTGAGGTACTGGCCGAAGATGGCCGTCACCTTGCGCTTCTCCCGGTCCTCGTAAAGGAAGCGATAGGCGGTCACGCCCGAATAGGTGAGTGCGACGGCGAGCCATGGGTGGAACACGTCGGGAACGAAGTTGTAGAAGGACGCGAGCGCCGCCATGGCGAACGTGAACACGACCAAAGCTACCACCGTGCCGAGCAAGCCCCACAGCACGCTCACCCTCGAAACGCCGACCGCCGTGGCGAGACCCAGCACGAGGAGGAGCGACAAGAGCAACCAGGCGGGCTCGGGCGTCAGGAGCGTCGAAGGCGCGCCCGACATCATCCGCACGACATTGGCCAGGATCTCGACGCCGGCCATCGAAAGGGTGCCGTTGCTGCCGGCGCTGGTGGTCACCAGCTGCTCGTCGTTGACCCCTGACAGGTCATACGCGCCGACCAGGACGATGTTGCCTTTGAACATGTCGGCCGGAGCGGCACCACTCATCACGTCGGCCAGCGATACGTAACGCTTGTAATGGGCGAAGTTGCCGGGCGGTCCCGAGAAGTTGACGAGCGCCGAGCCCGTGGAATCGACGGACATGTTGAACCCCGTCCCCACGCTCGCCGTTCCACCCGATTCCTGCGGCTCGGGGAACGTCTGGAAGTCGGGCTGGGATGCTCGGAAGGCGGCGAATCCGAATGTGTCGATAAGCGGCGTCGCGCACGTACCCGCCGCATAGCAGGCGGGCTGCACGAACATCGGCACGCGCCTGACCACGCCGTCGGCGTCGAGCACGAAGTCGGGCGAGGCGAGGACCACGTTGGGGTCTGGCTTCTGGCATGGCACGCTCGGGTCGGGGTTGGAGTCCTGGCAGCGGAACTCCTTGAGAGGGATCTGGTCGATGCCCGCCGGCGGCCCGGCCTGGACCACCTTGCCCTGCTGGACCTGGAGGTCCGAGGCCGGGTACGACAGGACGACGGGGATCGTGCTGGCGGCCAGCGCCCTGGCGAAGGTGCCGTCGGTCAGCGGGTCCCTGGGGTCGGCGAACTCGACGTCGAATCCCACGACCGTCGCGCCGTCCCGCTCAAGGTTCTCGAGTGCCGTTGCGTAGACGCTGCGCGGAAACGGGTAGGTTCCGATCGCCTGCGCACTCCGGTTGTCGATGCCCACGATCACGACCCCGGGGCCGGGGTCTGTCTGGTTGGCGAACAGGCGGTCCTCCGGGTGGACGGCGATTTTGACCAGGCATCCCGAGGCGCCGGCGTCGCACACCGCCTGCTGCGTGTACAGCCAGTAGATGGCCCCGCTGAGCACCAATGCCAACATGACCGCCACGACGGTCCGGTAGGTGTACCAGTAGCGGATGTTGCGGCCCACGGGCGGAGGGATCATAAACCTGCTTCGTTCAGGTTGTGATTAGGATCGAGCGATGACGGTTCGCTGCGGGATCGCCGGGTGGATTGACAAGTCTTTGATCGACTCCAGGCTGTTCTACCCGCTCCACGTCAAGACGTCGGAGGAGCGTCTCAACTTCTACGCCACGCAGTTCTCGCTGGTCGAGGTGGACTCGACCTACTACGGGATGCCCAAACCCGAGAACTCCGAGCTCTGGGTGGCTCGCACGCCGTCCGACTTCACGTTCGACGTCAAGTCGTTCTCTCTTTTCACCAATCACCCGACCAAGCCGATGGCGCTGCCCAAGGACATCCGCGACGAGCTGCCGGAGAACCTGCGCGACAAGAACATCTACCTCGAGCAGATGCCGGACGAGCTCGTGGACGAGTCGTGGGACCGGTTCCGTGCCGCCCTCGAGCCTTTGCAGACCGCCGGCAAGCTGGGTGCCGTCTTCTTTCAGTTCCCGCCGTGGTTCCTGCCGTCATCGCGCTCGCTCGCCTACATCGAGCAGTGCCAGGAGCGAATGTTCGGGTTCCAGGTCGCGGTCGAGTTTCGCAAAC
>DATLUM010000129.1 GCA_035533095.1 Acidimicrobiales bacterium
CGACAGCCCCGTCTCTTCGCTCACTGGCAATGGGTCCGCTGGGACGCGCAACCAGGCTGATGAGAAGAGCCCGGTGACGGGAGACTGTCACGCCGGGATCTGTGGGAGCCGGGGGCTGCAATGCCCCCGGCCACCCGACCGTTCGACGCGTATTCAGGGCGAGTCTTCGACGCCCCGTGTCGATCTGGGCGGGGTCGGGATCGTAGGCTAGACGGGGCCGGGTTTCGCAGGTGAGGTTCGACCACCTGCCCCGGCAGTGTGCGTGCCGATCGCCGCCAGATCGAATAGCGACCCTCCCTATCTTTGATTATTCGAAGATTAGGAGCTACGTTCGGAGGGTGCCGCACAATGCCCGCCCCGTGCACGAGGCCAAGGCCACCCTCTTCCGCGTGTTGGGCCACCCGGCCCGGGTCCGGGTGCTGGAGTTACTGCGTGACGGCGAGCGTTCAGTGGGCAGCTTGCAGGCCGAGCTAGACCTGGACTCGGGTGGCATGTCCCAGCATCTCTCGTCGTTGCGGCGCATCGGTTTGGTCCAGTCCCGCCGAGAGGGGACCACCGTGTACTACCGGGTCGATGACGCCCGGGTGTTCGATCTCCTCGCGGCCGGTCGCGACATAATCACGCATCAGATCGCCGCTCAACAGTCGATCCTGCGCGACCTCAAGCGCTCGTGACCGTGGTTCTGCTCTACGCGGCCATGCTCGGCCTGGCAGCCGGCACCGGGCTGAGCGGTTTCGCGGGCCGCGGTCTGCGGACAGGGTTGGCCCTGCAGACCGCAGGTGCCGCGCTCTTGGCGGTCGCCGGCTTCTACATCCTCGCCACGGGTCACGAAGTCGGTGCCGCCTTCACCAGCCACTTGACCCCGCGCCTTGGTGTCGACCGGCAAAGCGGTCTGTTCCTCGCTACCCTCGGGGTGGTCGCCGCGCCGGCCCTCGGCTACTCCTCACGGTACCTGGCTGACCGACGCCGCGATCGAGCGATGGCCAGCCTTACCGGGGCCTTCGTCGTGTCGATGACCGTGCTGCTGTGTGCCCGTGATCCGGTCACCTTTCTCGCCAGCTGGGAGATGATGACCCTCCTGCCGGCGACCATCATCCTCATCTACCGGGCCGCAGACCGGGAGTCGCGCAGCTCCGTCTTCTACTACCTGGCCATCACCCACCTCGGCGGCGCCGGCACCTGGGTGGCCGTGCTGCTGTTGGCCAAGGCCGCCGCCTTCGGCCCGCCGGGCGTCATCGCCACCGGCTCGGGCCTGCAAATAGCGGTGGCCCTCGCCGCGCTAGTCGGCATGGGCACCAAAGCCGGCCTGGTACCGCTCCACTCGTGGCTGCCCCGCGCCCACCCCATCGCCCCGGCCCCGGTGTCGGCCTTGATGAGCGGCGTCATGATCAAGCTGGCCGTGTACGCCATGATCCGGGTGTTCGTCGACTGGCTCGGCTTGCTCCCGACCTGGTTCGGCGTGCTCGTGCTCGCCGTCGGCGCGGTGTCGGCGCTGGGCGGCGTGACCTACGCCCTCTTCCAGCACGAACTCAAACGCCTGCTGGCGCTGCACTCCATCGAGAATGTCGGCATCATCGTTCTCGGCGTGGGCGCCTGCCTGTTGCTGAGGGCCCGGGGCGACAGCACCTGGGCCGGCTTCGCCCTGGCCGCCGCCCTGCTGCACACCCTCAACCACGCCGTCTTTAAGTCCCTCCTCTTCCTCGGCGCCGGCTCCATCGAGCGGGCGGCCGGCTCGCTGCAACTCGACCGCCTGGGCGGCCTGCTCCGGCGCATGCCATGGACCGGCGCCGCCTTCCTGATCGGGGCCATGTCGATCGCCGGACTCCCGCCCCTCAACGGCTTCGCTTCGGAGTGGTTGACCCTCGAGTCTCTGGTGCACGTGGCCATGTCGGGCCGCCCAGCTGATGGCCTGTACGGCACCGTGGCCATGGCCGCCTTGGCCGCGACCGCCACCCTCGCCGTGTTCTGTTTTGTGAAAGTGGTGGGTCTGGTCCTTCTCGGCCCCCCTCGTAGACAGAGCGTTGGCGAGACGAACGAGGTGGCTCCTGCGATGCGTCACGCCGTCATCGCCCTGGCCGGCTCCTGCGTTGTCCTGGGCGTCGTTCCCGGCTTGCTCGTCAGCCGGCTGGCCCGGCTAGCGCCCTGGCCGATGCCGGGTTCGACCATCGCCGGGTTGAATCCACCGGGCACCGGCTCTCTGCCCACGCTCGCCATCGGACTGCTGCTGGCCGGCGTGACCGTCGCGCTCGTCCGGATGCGGGGCGCCCGCATCGCCGCCCCCGCGCCCACCTGGGTTTGCGGGCAGGAGATCGTGCCCCGCCTGCAGTGGACGGGCGCCGGGTTCACCAAGCCGTTACAGCTGGTACTCGAAGTTGTCCTCCGACCTCGACGGGAGCTCGAGGTGCGCACGGAGTCCGGAGTGCTGACGGAGGTCTCCTATAGGGGCGAGGTGCCGAACCTCATCGACGACCGCGTCTACCGGCCGGTCGCCCGCTGGTCGCTGGCCGCTGCCGCCCACGCCCGCCGCCTCCAAAGCGGGAGCCTCGGGACCTACACCGCGTACCTGATCGGCTTGGTCGTGGTGGTCCTGATGGCCGGCCGCATCGGCTGGCTCGGATGAACGCTCCCGCCGTCTCCGCGGGTGTCCTCGAGGTGGTCGGCGGCCTGGCCGGGTCGCCTCTGATGGTCGGAGCGATCCAGCACTGGAAGGCCCGGCTCCAGGGCCGGCGGGGTCCGTCGCCATGGCAGCCCTACCGGGAGCTGCGGCGCCTGTGGGGCAAGACCTCCGTCGACGTCAGCGGGACCACGGCCGTATACCGATGGGCGCCGGCCGTCATCGCCGCCTGTGCCGTGGCGGCCGTGGTGATCGCCCCAGTCGCCGGCTCGGGCCCCAACCTCGGCTTCGGCCACGATTTCATAGCGCTGGTCGGGATCCTCGCCCTGGCCCGCTTCGCGGCCGCCGCCAGCACTTGGGACGTGGCCAACGGGTTCTCGCTCATGGGCGCCAGCCGCGACCTCACGGTCGCCGTCTTCGCTGAGGTGGCGCTGCTTCTCGCCCTGGCCGTGCCCGCAGTGCTGAGCGGCACGACCGATCTGGCGGCCATGATCGCCGCTACCGCGGGCGGGGGGCCTTGGTCCGGCCCCGCTCTTCCTCTGGGTGCGGTCGCCTTTGCGGTGGTAGTCGAAGCTGAAACCGGCCGCCAGCCCTTCGACAATCCCGACACCCACCTCGAGTTGACCATGATCCATGAGGGGCCTCTGCTCGAGTACGCCGGGCGCGACCTGGCCTACCTGCAATGGGCGGCCGCCGCCCGGCACTGGGTGCTGCTGGTGTTGGCGAGCGAGCTGTTCTTGCCTCACCCGCACTCCGCCTGGGCCCAGCTCGGTTTGCTTCCGGTCGAGCTCGTGCTCCTATGCGCCGGCTTGGCCTTAACCGAAACCCTGGTGGCCAAGATGAGGATCCTGCTCGCACCCCGCCTTCTGGCGGTGGCCGCCGCCGCGGCTGTGCTGGGGGTCGTGGCGCGGGAAACGGGGGTCCGGTGACCGGCCCGCTGGCCTGGCTGCTGGTGTTCCTCGCCCTGGCCATCGTCTTCGTGCGACGTCGCTCTATCGCGGTCGGCTTGGTGACCGCTCAGGCGCTGGTGCTGGCCGGCATCGCTTTCAACCAGGCTGGCACGGGCAGCGAGGTGATCGCCTCCGTCGCCCTGGTCACCCGCGCTGTGGCTCTGGGCGCGCTGTTCCTCCTAGTGGTGGCCCGCAGCCGGGAGGCCCAGCCGGTGCGGGCCCGCGTGGGACCGGCCGTGCGGGCTGGGATGGCCGTGGCCTTGATACTGGCCCTGACCGGCCTGGTCCCGCATCTCGGTTTGACCTCGCGCGCCGACGAGCGCGCCGTGCTGGCCCTGTTGGCGGCCGGGCTGATCTGTACCGCGACTCGACGGGCCACCCTGTTCCAAGTCCTGGGCATCGTGCTGGTCGAGAACGGCCTGGCTCTCGCCGCTCTCGAGTTCCCGCGCACGTCGCCACTGGTCATCGAGCTGGGCGTCACCCTGGACCTGACCTTGATCGCGTTCGTGGCCACCCTCTTCCATCTGCGCATCTACGCCGAGTTCGGCGCGGGCGACAGCGGCGTCCTGCGGAGCCTCCGTGACACTTAGGCAGATTCTGGCGGTAGCCGTCGTCGACCTGCCCCTCCTTATCACGGTCGCGGTCGCGGTTGCGCCGGTCCGATGGGTCACCAAGTTGTCGATAACCGGTGCCGTCGCGACCGGGGTCATCGGCCTGACCCTCACCTGGGTTGCTGTGAAGGACGCCGCCCATCCGATCGCCGGAACCTGGCTTGTCATAGACGCCGGCGGCGCCTTGCTCCTCGGCGTCATCTCGGCTGTAGGCCTGGCCAGCATCGTGATGTCCGGGCCCTTCCTCAGCGGAGTGCGGCACTCCTTCGTCGGCGAGGAGCACCGCGTTCGCTTCTACTACGTCGTGTTGTTTCTCTTCTGGGCCCTGCTGCTAGCGGTACCGCTCGCTGGCAACCTGGCCGCCGCCTGGTTGCTCATCGAAGCGACGACAGCCGCCTCGGCGCTGCTCGTCGGCTTCAACGGCCGGCGCCACGCGCTCGAAGCCGGTTGGAAGTATCTCATCCTCACCTCGCTCGGGCTAGGGGTGGCCTTGCTGGGGGTAGCCATCCTGACTGCGGGTGTCCGAGGCAGCGGCGTCGACGGTCTCGCTTGGCGGCGCTTGGCGAGCTTCGGGTCGGGGTCGGCGACCGCCCTCTCGGCCTATCTGCTGCTGATCGTCGGGCTGGCCGCCAAGATCGGTTGGGCGCCGGTGCACAACTGGCTGCCGGACGCTCACTCGGAGGCGCCCCCTCCGGTCTCGGCCCTCCTCTCGGCCGCCCTGCTGCCCGCAGTGTTGCTGGTCGCCTGGCGCTGCGAGCGCGCCCTGGCCCCGATCGTCGGCATCCACACCACGCAGCGGATCTTGATCGGATTCGGGCTGCTGTCGCTCGCCGTGGCCGTGCCGTTCCTCTGGCGGCCGATGCCGCTCAAGCGGCTGCTCGCCTACTCCAGTCTGGAGCACCTGGGCGTCATCGCCATTGGAGTCGGCTTCGGCACCCCGCTCGCCCTGGCGGGCGTGGCCGTCCACATCGCCGGGCACGCGGTGGCCAAGTCGCTGGGCTTCTTCACGGCCACTCCGCTCATCGCTCACGAACCCCGCGCCGCCCAGCACTTCGTCACCGGCATCGGCCGCACCGCACCCGTGCTGGGCAGCACCATGGGTCTGTCGCTAGGCGCCCTGTCCGGGCTGCCACCTTCGCCACTGTTCGTGAGCGAGGTGCTCATCCTGGCCGGGGGATTCGAGTCCGGCCGCTCCTGGGCCGCGGCGGTGGCGGCCGTCCTGCTGGCCCTGGGCTTTTTGGGACTGGCCCACACCACCATCGAAACCGTGATCGGGGAGGAGCACCATCGCCACCGCAACGCCTTGCCGGGCATGGGTCGGGTGACCGCCCTGGGCGGGCTGTCGCTGGTGCTTCTGCTCGGACTCACCGCGCTGGGACCCTGGCTGCCCTCGAGCGCCTTCGTGAGCGCCCTGGCCCGAGGCTTGCCATGACCACCGCGGCCATGACCGGGTACCGCGCCGAGATCGAGGCCGCCCTCGCCTCGGGGTGGCGGGCCCGCAACCTATACGCGACCGGCGGTGGGCGCACCGTCCGCGTGTTGCTCACTGCCCCCGACGGGCGGAACCAGCTCACCGCCGTCGACGCTGACCGGGACGGCGCCGTACCGTCGATCGTCGACCTGGCGCCCGGCCTGGCCTGGGATGAACGCGAAGCCCACGACCTCCACGGCGTCGCCTTCTCAGGCCACGAACCCCTCCGTCCCTTAATCGATCATTCGGCCGCGCTGAAGGCCTGGACGGTTGCGGTGCACGGCCACGACCCCTACCAGGTCGCGGTGGGCCCCATCCACGCGGGCGTTATCGAATCCGGCCACTTCCGCTTCCACGTCGTAGGCGACCGGATACTGCACCTCGACGCCCGGCTGTTCTACAAGCACCGCGGCCTCGAACACGCCGCCGCAGGCCTGCCGCTCCCGGACGCGCTACCTGTCGTGGCGAGAGCGTGCGCGGCCTGCTCGGCCGCCAATGGCATCGCCTACGCCACCGCGGTCGAGGAACTGCTCGGGTTGCGGACCACGGTCGAGCTGGCCCGGGCCCGGACCTTGCTGCTCGAGCTCGAGCGGACCTGGAACCACCTCAATGACATCGCCGCCATCTGCGCCGGCGTGGGGATGGCCGCCGGCAACGCCCACTTCCTGGGCCTCACCGAGCGGGCCCGGCGGATCAACGCCGCGGTCACCGGCCACCGGTTCCTGATGGGCAGCGTGGCTGTCGGCCACAGTCACATCGCGTGCGATCCGGCCACCGTACGATCAGCACGCCAGAACCTCCAGGAGATCGAAGCCGCGGCCGAGATGGGCTGGCGGGAGCTGTCGTTTAACGCCTCGTTCCAGGATCGTCTCGGTGGGGTCGGCGTCGTCGACGCGCCAACCGCGGCGCGCCTCGGCGTCGTCGGCCCGGCCGCCCGAGCCACCGGAATTGCCGATGACGCTCGATCTATATCGAGTTATCCGGACTATCAAGACTTCGAGCCGGCGACCGTGTCGTCTCCGGCGGGTGATGTGCAGGCCCGCATGCAACAGCGGATGCTCGAGCTCCGCCAGACCTTCCTCCTGCTCGGCCAGATCCTCGACGCCGGCCCGCTTAATCCGGCCCAGGCCGTTGTTGACGATTCCACCCCTCCAATACAGATCGGCGTCGGGCTGGTGGAGAGTTCGCGCGGCGCCACGAGCTGCATAGTCGAGAGGAACGGCGACACCGTGGGCCGAGTGCGCCTGCGGACGTCGTCTTACGCCAACTGGCCGGCGGTCGCCCAGGCCGCGGTCGGCAACCTGTTGCCCGACTTCCCCTTGATCAACAAGAGCTTCGAGCTCTGCTACGCCTGCTGCGATCGATGACGTCAACTGCGAGCCTCGAGCTCTTCCACGCCTGCCCGGGGTCCCCGACGACCACTCTCAGTCTCGAGCTCCTCCAGGCCTGGGGCCGGCCCTGATGTTCACCTTGTTGCGCGACCTCCGGCGGCTGCGCCGCCAGATCGATCTGCCTTCGCCGGACCGACCGCGATCCCTCGCCATCCGCCACGTCGACGCCGGCTCGTGCAACGGGTGTGAACACGAACTCACCCTCGCCTCAGGCCCGTACTATGACCTTCAGCGATTCGGGCTCGGCGTCGTGGCCTCACCTCGCCACGCCGACGTCCTACTGGTAACTGGGATCGTGACCACCCGCATGCACGACGCCCTCTTGGTCGCCTACCACGCCATGCCCGGACCCCGCCGGGTCGCCGCGCTCGGTGACTGCGCCCTCGGACACAACGTCATCGGTGCGGAGAACACCCTGGCCGGTCCAGTGGCCGCCATCCTCCCTGTCGATCTGACCATCCCGGGGTGCCCGCCGACGCCGGATCAGATCGCCGCGGCCTTACTCGAACTCGTCGACCGTGACCCCCCGGCTACAGGCCGACTGTTCCGCCGACCAGCTCGCGAATGAGGTCAGCGTGCCCGTTATGGCGGGCGTCCTCCTCGATCATGTACACATAGATTGAACGGAGCGAACAGGCCTCGCCGTTGCGAGTCGTGCCAGTGTCGTCTAGATCGCGCATGAACGAGTAGGCCCGGGTGGCGCGTGGGGCGCCTCCGGTCCCCAGAAAGGGCTGAGCCACCCATCGACCAGTGCTTCGAAGTTCATGGCCTCCTTTTCGACCGGTATCGCGGACCGGCCGGTCGAGCGAACGGATACGGCGATGACAACGGCCTCGCTTCCCCAAGACCCTGACCTCAACCAGCTTCGCAAGCAGGCCCGCGAAGTGCAGCGGGCCGTTCGTAGCGGTGATCCGTCCGCTAGCGAGATCAACACGAGGTTCGTGACCGGATAACCGGCGGTACGGGCTATATAGGTGTCTGGCTTATGAGGACACTTCACCCGCGTGTTTGGGGACGCTCTGACCGCAGCAGCGTGAGGCGCGGGCGACGAGCCGATCCGTGCGCGGGCGCGTCTTGTTGCTCATTTACTCGTCGAGACTGGTTGCAGGATCCGCGCCGTCGGACGACCGGATAGGGCCGGCGATGCGTCGGGGTTGGACCAGACGACGGTGGTGAGGAAGTGGCGGAAGGCCTCGGCCCTCTCCTTGGTCTCGAAGTCCAACTCGATCACCAGATACTTCCCGTCATCGATTGGGCGGCGGATCCTCTCAGCCAGAACGCCGGCCTGATCTCTGGCGTCGGCGAAACGGTCGAACGCCGTCTTCCAGGTGGGAAAATCTGTGATCCTGTGCTCGATGCTCAAGGTGAACATGACGGCCTCCGTAGTGGTCGATACGGCTACGGCAATGCTGACAACCCGGAGGCCGGTCGGCCATCCTACCAATCTGGGGTTTTCGCCCTACCTGCCGTGGAGGCCGGTGGTCCATGGCTGAATGGTCACTGGGCCGGGCCGTCGAACGAATCGACCGGGCAGTCCGTGACGTCAATGACGGCAGAGCTCTACGGGCGGCGATGCTCGAGGAGATCGGCCGTAACGTCGGTTTCGACGCCTACGCCTGGCTGCTGACCGATCCAGAGACCGAAGTCGGCTCGGGCCGGCGCTTGGAGTCGCGAGCGCGCACGCCGCGGGAGCCGGCCTGGCGGGCCGTCCGAACCGGCGGGATCGGGCCGCCCTTGCCTCGGCATCGTCCGAGCCAACGTCTTCACCGTCTTCAACCTGTTTCTCGCCTTCTTCGGCGGGATCACCCTGGCCTTCGGCTCCTGGCAGGACGCGCCCTTCCTCGGGATCTTGGTCTCCAACTCGTCGATCAGAATCGTGCAAGAGGTGCGGGCGAAGTGGTCGCTCGACCGCCTCTCCGCGCTCGTCGCGCCGACGGCGACCGTGCTCCGCGACGGCGAGCCGAGGCGGCTGCCACGCGAGCAGGTCGTCGAGGGCGACCTCGTGGTCCTGCAGCCGGGCGACCAGCTGATCGCGGAAGGCGAGCCCAGCCGACGGCGCCCGGCGCGGCACAGCGAGAGGAGCGGCATCGATGACGCATGGCGCAGGGCGCGAACCGATCCGGAACATCCTCCCCTGCCACGACGGCCCGCCCGAAGCGGGGCGCGCGCTCGCCCGGGCACCGGAAATGGCTCGTACGCCGGGGACGAGTGTCGCCGTCATCAGGGTCGCCGAGTCGATCTACAAGACGCCGCCGTTCAGCGGCTACGCGCATCCTCACGAAGGGGGCGAGCACCAGCACCTCCTTGCGGAAGCATGCCGCGCGCGCGCAGACCGCGGCGTCACCGCGACCCCGGTCGAGCGCATCGGCGCCGCTGCCGACGTGATCGTCGTGAGCCGCGACCGCGGGCTCCTCCAGCGCCTCCTGCCCGGCTCGGTGAGCGGCGAACTCGTCGTCGAAGGCCCATGCGACGTACTCGTCGTCCGTTGAGCGCGCACCGGAGCGGGGATCCGTGCCGAGATGAAGATGGCACCACCATCGGCACTCCTGCGGCGAAGCCCGAGCCGCACGCGCTCAAACGGCTCAAGTACGGTGTCATCAGCACGGCTGTCGCCGTCTACGCGTTCCTGGATGACCTGCTCCTAGGACCGATTCTCGTCGCGGCCGCCGTGTTGTTTCCATGGTACCTGACGATGGGCGCCGCGACCGGGACGTTCACGCTCGTCAATGTGGTCTGCTGCAACTGGCTTCAGCGCAGCTGGGACAGCTGGATCCATGGGCATGGCGCGAGGCTCGAAGCGAGGTTCGCGAAGCTGCGAGACGGCCGCCTGCTGAAGTATCCCGCCCGCTGGATCACGCGTGACTCGGACGTGTGGGTGACGGTCGCCGCCGGGCTGATCGGGACCGTGATCGTCGTCACCGTCATCCGCCTGCTGGGCGGCAAGCCCGTTGGCCACCGCCGTGTCGTTTTCGCCTCCTTCGCGTACTCCGCCGGCTTCGCCGCGACCTACACGGGCGTCGGCATCGGGCTGAACGATCTCTTGCGGTTGATCTGAGCTTGCGGTCGAACAACCGCCGACCCGTCGGCAGTGCGTAGAAGCGGCGCTTCCCAACGGCCAGTGGGTACCCGACGTCCCAGGCTGGGCGCGGGGCATCTTGGGAGGCGAGGAAGGCGAGCTCCGCAGCTGGTTCCACCTCTCCGACGATCTCCTCTTCGAGTATGCGACCATCGGTTCTCGCCGATGGCGACAGCTGGGACCGGTACGTCGCCGCGCAGTGGTGGACGATCGACCAGTGGATCAGCGCACATCGTGATGACCCACGGGCCGACGAGATGCACGACCTGCTGGTCGCGTGGCGGCGGGCACACCTCGAGTACGGCCGCCGCTACCTCGGTTGGGGGGTCTTTGTCCTTCGCTGACCAGGCTCACGAACCGGCGTCGGCGAGGCCGTTGCGTACCTGGCCCGACGAGCACCCTCGGCGCTGCCGCGAACAGCCGTCGCTCCCTGCCTCGGAACGACGGCTCAGGAACGTGACAATTGTCAAGTAGATGGTGCAGAAGGGCCCATATCGCGGGCAGCGGTATCCCCAAAGGCCGGGAGCTCCCCTGATAACGCCGGTTAGAGGGCTACCGGTCGGTCATATCAACCTCACCCCTCGCGTCGGCATCATCCTAGGACTGGACGTTCGAGGCACCTTCGTCTCAGCCAGCGCGTCGTGGGGACATGTAGGCATTCGACCGCCTGGGACCGGCTCGCCCGTCGAATGGTCTGCCCGTGGCATGCCATGGTCGTGCCACAACAAAGACGGCCCTTAGTCGAGTATCTACTTGGGTCTTTTCGCTCCAGCAAGGGTGCATGACACCTCGCGTTCTCAGCCTCCCCGTTCTTGCGTACGTCACCCGGTCGAAGGACTGAAGACCCAAAGTGCGCCTCTACCAGGACGTTTCCAAGAGAGCGAGCGACGGGAATCGAACCCGCGTTCTCAGCTTGGGAACCGCCCCAAAGGGGTCCGAGCCAGTCCAGCCCGATACAAAACCGCAGGTCAGCGACTTGCCGGACGACGACGAACTGGACTGGATTTGCTGAGCTGCGGGATGGATGCGGGATGGAATGACGATTCGGCTCCAGATCGTCAGGTTCGAAATCACCCTCGATCACCGCCACGTTTTTCAGTCCCGCCAGTATCCCGCCCCGATCAGAAGCGGGATCTGAAGATCAACGGTGGAAGGCGCTGGATGCAACAGCACCGACATCGCGAGATCGCCGGTTCTGATCGGCTGACTGCGGTGGCTGGAGCTGGGATTATGCGCTAGCTCGGCGAACTCCACGGGTTGGGCGCCCCCGATCGCAGGATCGCCAGCCGAGCGACACACATGTTCCCCCGTGATGAAGAGGGCCCTCGACGCTCAGCGACGCTCCCGGGACGGGTGCGGAGGGGAGCGCCGGCTCAGTTTCCGAGCCGGGCTAGCTCGGAGTCTCGGGTGTTCCTGACGCTCCGGGCGCGCCCTGAGGGGCTACGTGCGAGGCCTACAGCGCAAAAAGGGCTCTAGACGGGTAGGAGATATCCCGATATGATGATATCACCGATCACCCTTAGGAGGACCGAGCATGGACAGGCTGCGCCCGAGGTCCATGGACACCCGAGAGAACCTCACCACCACTACGACTACCGCAAAGACCCAACTTCCCGTCCGACTCCCGACCGACCAGTACGAGGCCCTGAAGGCCTATGCGTTCTTCACGAAGAGGTCCATGAACGAAATCATCAGTCAGGCCGTCCAGGAGTTTCTCACTGGCTCGGCTCGAAGCGGCCAGATGAAGACGATGCTGAACGAGGCTCAGGATCGCTATCGGGTCGTGCTCGACAAGCTCAAGGACCTGTAAAGCCTCGCCGGATACCTCAGCGGATAGGAGCGTCTATTGCTCTACCTGACCACCCAAGAAGTAATCGAGATGCACGACAGTGAGATCCCCGAGGCCCCTCTGTCGAGACGCGATCTCTTGGATTCGGCGGTCATGTCGCCGAGGCAGAGCGCTGGCGGGCAGGACGCGTATCCAACAATCCATTTGAAAGCGGCGGCCCTCATGCGGGGGGTCGCCGCTAATCACGCATTCGTCGACGGCAATAAGCGAACCGCTCTACTCGCCACCTTTGCGTTCTATGGTTTGAATGGCTGGTTACTGGAAGCACCCGATGCCGAATTGATCCATCTCCTGGTCGACATAGTCGTCGACCACATCGAGGTACCGAAGATCGCTGAGTACCTCGAGCAGTGGGCCTCACCCATCCCGGATCCGGAATGGATCTATGACAACGAAGAGGGAGGTGAAACGCAGTGAGCAAGAAGGATCTGATGGTGCTCGGCGGTGTCTGCACAATCGTTACCGCAGTGACGGCAGCGAGCCGTAAGAAGAAGTGGGAGGACGTTCACACTGCCGCGACGATCGCTGGTGCTCTCATCACTATGGCTGGGGCAATCAGCTGAGCCCGCAAGCATCCTGGCCGGTTTAGCTCGTTGCGTAACGTGGTCTGGGTCATCTGACACCTGTACTGACATCTGAGCATCTGATCCTCAGCCAGCCAAGAGACCGTTACGCGACCGGCATGAAGATACGGTTGGTCAATCGCTGATGGGTCAAGATCGATCGAGTGGGGTGAACCGAGTCGTACGGCGCGATCAGAACGAGCGCTTCATAATCCGAGGGCCGAGGTAGCTATCCGAGCTCATCGGCACTTACGGGGGTGTGATCTCACCGCGGGATCTGATCGCCCATCGACGGTGACTATTGGGCCTGCTGGTTGACCGCGCGGGACTCTGCTTGCTCAAAGACCGGAGCGGTCAAGATCCCCCGGACCGAGGGCTCGAACGTGGCTGCCGGCGAGCGCGAGGCGGCCGGGTTCGGACTTAGCTTGACGTGAGGGAGGTGGCGGCGTTTCGGAGACCGCTGCGATCACGAGGTCGGCCGTGATGGCTGCACTAATTGAGGACACAAGGTTCTTGGCCATTGCCTTGGCCCGGGTGGACAGGGCAGAGGCGGTCACGCCTAGGCCGCCGAGAGCGGTGACGAAGGCTCCTAGGAGTCCGGGCAGTGACTTCTGTGACATGACCCACGCGCCCCCGGCGACTGCCAGGACGCTAACGAC
>DATLUM010000130.1 GCA_035533095.1 Acidimicrobiales bacterium
CAGCTCGAGGGCGATCTTCTCGGTGGTGCGCCTCGTCCACTTGATCCCGGTCACCGGGTCGCCGGCGGTGTCGGGCTCCATGAGCTCGGTGATCCGGTCGATCACCTCCGGGGTGCTTTTGGGCTGCGACCGCCCCCGGAGCGCCGTGCGCCGCCCCGGACCACGTCGCCCCCCATGAGCTCACGCCGTCCCCGGGCGACGGTGGCGGGGTCGAGGCCCAAGAGTTCGGCCACCTGGGCGTCGCCGCCGTGGCCGGCCTTCATCGCCTCGAGCCCGGCGTACAGACGGCGCTCCTGCTCGTCGAGCAGGCTGTAGAAGAGCACGATGGCGGCCTTGAGCTCCTCGGGCAGCACACGCAGGCCGCCGCGGGGACCGAGGACATCAGGGGTGGCGTCTGCGATCTTTCGCTGGGCCCGCTGGCCCCGTCTGAAGGAGGCGTCCGCGCTCAGGTATACGTAACGACCGCCCATCTCCTCGCGCACGAGGCGCTCCGAGCGCACCAGGTGCAGCAACGCCGCCTTCGGGTCGACGTGGAGCACATCAGAGAGCTCGGTCACCGAGTAGCCGGCGTCCGAGGCCTCCACCAGTGCCGCCGCGGTCGCGACGAGCGTCCCGAAACGGGAGAACCACACCTGCCGGAACGACCACAATCCTGACTCGTCGAACCGGCAGACCTCGTTGAGGGCGTAGTAGCGGCCCCGGTGCGAGTAGCTCGTGCGGTAGTCGAGCGAGGCGAGCTTGCGGAACACCGTGGCGTCGGCCTCGGTGCCGAGCGCCGCCTTCAGCTCGTCGAGAGCGGCAATCTTGTTCGCCCGCAGCAGCCGGGCCAGGTCGTCGGCGTGGTAACACTCGGGTCTCATTCTGAGAGCATTCCTCCTATAGAGGTGTAATCCTCTCATAACCCGTGGGCAGATAGGTGGATCCCCAGGAGGTGGACAGACCCGGAGATCGCACTCCTCACAAGGGATTCCGTACTCCGGCGTGACACGCTCGGGGCGACGCGCACTCTGCAGAACGAATGGAGTGCGCTCAGAACCTTAAACTTATTGTTGCGTCAGCCCTTAGCGCCGATTTTCGCGTAGCGAATTCGACCCCAATCGGGTTCCCGGCTCACCGAGCAGGGGTGCCTGAGCGTCAGTCGAACTCGAAGCGAAGGCGCCGACCACCCCACCACGGGACGGCCACCTCGGGGAGGTCGGCCTGGCGGAGCACCGGTGAGTAGGTGCGGCGCTTGAGCCGGACCGTGATGGTGTCGCCCCCGTTCACGATGACGCCTCCGGTCGACAGGAAACGTCGCTGGATGGTGTCGGGGACTGCACCGTGGTAGCCGGTCAGGCGGCGGCGCAGCGACGCGCATACCGCGCCGGCGAGGACGCTCAGTGCAACGTCGAGGTCGACGTTCAACGGCACCGCCCCGCACAGGGCGTCGACGCCGAAGCTGCGGATCGACTCGGCCAGGCGTTGTTCGATGGTCATGCGACTGGCGTAGCGCTCGATGACGAGCTTGGTCGTGGAGTTGCGGCGGTTGGTGATGATGACAGTCGGCGCCTCCCGACCGAGCCCGCGCACCACCAGCTGGCGGACGGTGCCGGGGTAGTTCGTGATCGCCACCTCCTCGTCGACCACCTCGGGCGTGCGGTAGGCGCCCTCGCGGTCGAGACGGACCTTGTGCCAGCGGTGGGCCGGCATGCCGGCGATGTGGCGGTTGAGCGAGGGCGAGCGCATCCGCAAGGTGATGAAGCCGATACCGAGGGCGTCGAGCTCGCCCAGGACTCGATGGGTGGTCACCTTCTGGTCCATGACGAGCAGCTTGGGCCACTCCCCTGTGAGCGTGCGCCAGTGTTTCGAGAACTCGAGCACCTCGTTCGCCTGGGTCGCCTTGGTGAGATCGGCGTTGGCGTAGACGATCGTGCGCGTGGAGGCGTCCTGGGCGAAGAAGCTGAGCACCGAGCGGGTGCGCTGCGAGCGCTTGGGGACGTAGTGCTTCTCGAGGGCGACGTCCTCGCCGTAGTGCATGATTGCGTGGAAGTCGAGATCGAGGTCGCCGCCTTTGTCGGCGATGAGGTTCGCCTCCAACATCGCCCCGCCGAGGGCACCGAGGAACGCCTGCTGGCGGGCGTGGCTCAAGCGGTAGGAGTAGGTGGTGAGCGCCGTGGTCTTGGGCAAGGCCACGAGCGCGGCGAACAGCGCGGCGCCGGGGTCGGCGGCCAGGTCGTCGACGTGGCTCACCCGGCGCGTCTGGGTGAGCTTCAAGGCGAGGAGGCTGAGCACGTAGCTCTGCGCCGGGATCACACTCGTCCCCGGATAGCCGGCCTTCTCGACGAGCGATCCGAACCCGAGCTCCACGAGCTCGGGGACGCACAACAGCAGGCCCGCCACCTTCGACTCCTGGCGCTCGGGCATCGTCGTAAAGTCGAGGACCTCGGCGCGCGGCGGGTGCGCACGGGGCGCGCCGCCCCGGGCGTCGAGCGGCCGCGGCCACATCCGGGCGAAGCCCTCTTCTTGGATGACCTCCGCCACGCCGGTGCGGTTGAGGGGGGTGTCGGTCCCTGCCAACGCCTCTGCGATCTCGGTGGCCGAGTAGCCCTCCTTGCGCAGCTCGATGATGCGCTGGCGCGCCGCCTCCTTGCCCGGCGCGGTCGTCGGTCCGGGCCGTGGGAGGGCGAAGAACCCGGTCTTCCCCGCACGGAAGTCGCGCACCGCCGAGTACAGCGTGGCCACCGACCAGCCCGCCCGCTTCGCGGACTCCTCGGCGGACAGACCCTCGAAGACGAAGCCCCGCAGCGCCTCGTAGCGGCGGTGGTTGGCCGAGGCCGGCTTGGCGAAGAACTCCCCGCCCGGCCTGGGTGGGTCGATTGGGGCCGATCTCGCTGCCTGTGGCACCTCTTCAGGAGAGCAGAACGCCGCCCCCAGGTCAACGACCCTCGGGGGCCATAATCACATTGGTGTAACTACCAGGGCCTTTACCAACCCGGCATGGGTAGCTCGGGCTGCAAGCACCGCCACGACTCCACGGTCATGTACAGCGAAACTGGCCCTAACACTGACCGTCGCCGAGCCGCGAAGCCCGAGATCAGCTGAGCAGGGGCTGCCCGGGATCTCAGGGAGCACCGGCCAAAGTGGGGTAGGTCGTCTGGCCGCGAAAATCGGCGTTAGAGACGCACGAAGAGCCCAGATGGTTGCCGGGCCGGAAGTATCGCAAGGTTGCCCGCGCGTGGGGTACTGGCTGCCTGGGCACCGGACAGGACGGCTCAAGGGCGAATCTGGGCCGTCTGGTGGCTGGCTACGGGAGCTTCACGGGCGATGGCTCTGCCCCAGAGACGGACCTCTGGGACGGACGCGGCAGGCCCCGTCTGGACTCACCAGACGGATGACACGCGCCACGATTCTCCGACGATTGACCTCGGTCACGGTCATCCTTACCGTGCTCGTCGGACTGGACGGATGTTCCCAGCCGGTCGGCAACCCTTTCGCATTGACGAACCTCACCAGTGCCCTGACCGAGGCGAACGCCTTGTACCAGGCTGGCGGCAAGGCGTTCACCAGCGGCGTCACGGGGGTCTTCTCGTCATCAGCGCCCGAGTTCGCTTGGACCGATGGTGCGTGTGGAGCTACGCCGTCGAACTGCATCAGCTATCGCGTCTACAGCGCGGTGAAGGACGGCGACGACCAAAGTGCTCATGCTCGCTGACCTTGGGCTCAACGCCTGCTGGTACCTCTTGCAGGTCGAACAACCTCTCACCATGGTGTTGGAGCCGCCTC
Source organism: Acidimicrobiales bacterium (assembly GCA_035533095.1). Classification (NCBI taxonomy): domain Bacteria; kingdom Bacillati; phylum Actinomycetota; class Acidimicrobiia; order Acidimicrobiales; species Acidimicrobiales bacterium. The sequence continues at coordinate 3,763 of DATLUM010000130.1, forward strand.
CAAGAGTGCTGACCATCGTCGGCACGGGCAGGCACCAACTCGACGTTCAGCAGGCGGGTATCTACTACGCCCGCTCCCAAGACGGACGGACCAGTTGCTCCGCCACCGACCCGGTGGCGGAGAGCTTCCACCGCTGGTTCACGACGTACTCGTCGGTCAGCGCTAGCGGGTAAGGCACGGAACTCGGCTACATCTCCTGGCATATCGGGTGCACCGTCGTGACCTTCTCG
>DATLUM010000131.1 GCA_035533095.1 Acidimicrobiales bacterium
CAGGAGTGATCGAGGGCGCATGCCGACACGTAGTCAAAGACCGCATGGACATCACCGGGGCCAGATGGAGCGCCCAAGGAGCCGAAGCAGTCCTGAAACTACGAGCCGTGAAAACCAACGGCGACTTCGACACCTACTGGCGCCACCACCTCCAGCGAGAACAGCAACGAAACCACCACTCCCGCTACGCCAATCAACTCATACCAGCCGCCGCATAGTCACTCCAAAAGAGCCGCACCCAAACGATTTCGACACAGCAATCGCCCGACTGACGGGACTCCGGGATGGTGTCGCACGTTACGGGTCTGACTATCAGGTTCGCCTTGGAGAGTGCATCAGGGAGGCGCGACAGGCCCCACCGGCGAGGACAGTGGTTGTCCGCCGACCCCTCGACACAAAACGCCACGGCAGTCTCGAGGACTTCTGTCCGGTTTGCTCTGCGGCTCCAATCACATCGCCTCCCGACATAACTCTCGCGTAGACTGTTGCGGTGGGCCCCTCAGAACCGAGCTCCCCTTCATCCGACTCGGCCGCCGCGCAGAACGCAGCGTCCAATGGGGGTACAGCCGCAGACCCGGGCTCCCAACCGGACACCATGCTTTCGCCGCCGGCAGGCGAGGTTCAGCCTCGGTCGGCGGCCCCGTTCGAGCGATCCCTCGGTGATTTCTCCGTCACGCCGTCGGTGTGGGTGCCCCTGCTCCTCTCGCTGCTGGCGGGAGCGGTATCGGCCGGCCTTGCGCTCGGCCTGCTCGACCTGATCGGGCTGTTCACCCACCTCTTCTATTACGGGACGGTCGGCGTCACGCTCGTGCAACCGACCACCCACCATCTCGGCTGGTTGAGCGTCTTCGTCCCGATCGGTGGAGGTCTCGTCATCGGCGCCGTGGCGTACTGGGGCTCGGAGCGAATCCGCGGGCACGGTATCCCGGAGGCGATGGAGACCATTCTTGTAGGCGGGAGCAAGGTCGAACCCAGGCTCGCGATCCTGAAGCCGCTCTCTAGCGCGGTGAGCATCGGCACCGGCGGCCCGTTCGGCGCCGAGGGGCCGATCATCCTGACCGGCGGCGCCCTCGGGTCAGTCATCGCCCAGTTCTTCCATCTCTCCGCCAGCGAACGACGCACCCTCCTCGTCGCCGGCGCCTGCGGTGGCATGGCAGCCGTGTTCGGCACGCCGGTTGCAGCGACGCTGTTCGGCATCGAGCTGCTCGTGTTCGAGTGGAAGCCGCGCTCGATGGTCCCGATAGCGGTCGCCGTGGCGGTGGCCGAGACGATCCGCGGAGTGTTCTCCGCTCACCATCTTCTTGGCGCGGCACCCCTGTTCCCGGTCCCGCCCCACGGCGCCTTCTCGTCGCTCGACGTCGCAGCCGCGGCGTCAGTAGGGCTCGCGGGCGGACTGCTGGCCTGGGTGCTCACGGTGGCGGTCTACGGTGCCGAGGACGCTTTCAAGAAGCTCCCGATCCACTGGGCTTGGTGGCCCGCGATCGGAGGCCTCGTTATCGGGCTCGGGGGACTCGTCGAGCCGCGGGCGCTGGGCGTCGGGTACGCCAGCATCGACGCGGAGCTCGGCGGCCGCATCGCCCTCGCCGGCCTTGCGACTCTGCTGGTGGTCAAGCTCGTCATCTGGTCGATCGGGCTCGGGTCGGGGACCAGCGGCGGGATCCTCGCCCCGCTGCTGATCATGGGCGCCGCGATGGGCGGCCTGATGAGCCCCGTCCTGCCGGGTGGGTCGCCCGCGACGTGGGCGCTGATGGGGATGGCTGCCACCCTCGCCGGGGTCACGCGATCGCCGTTCACCGCGATCGTGTTCGCGTTCGAGCTGACCCACGACACGGGCTCGCTCCTGCCTCTCCTGGTCGCGTGCGCCATCGCCCACCTCGTCAGCACGCTGGTCCTCAAGAGGTCGATCCTCACCGAGAAGGTGGCCAGGCGCGGGTTCCACGTCGTGCGCGAGTACCAGGTCGAACCCCTCGAGGCCGTCTTCGTCCGGGAGGCGATGATCACCGACGTGCTGGCGATCAAACCGGACGAGCCGCTGCGCAACCTGCGCGAGCAGCTCATCGAGATGCCGTCTCTTCGCCGGCAGCGGATGTATCCAGTCGTTGGTGGAACGGCGATGGTCGGCGCTGTGCTCCTGTCCGATCTGTCGCGTCTGGCGGCCACGGACTCGGTGGGCCCGCTCGCCGGCGACGTGGCGAGGAAGAACGTGATCGTGGCGCACCCCGACGAGACCCTGCGGGCCGTTGCCGACCGCATGGCCGAGCACGCGGTGGGCGCGTTGCCGGTCGTCGAGCACGGCCGCAACGACCGCCTCGTCGGAATCATCACCGAGTTCGACCTGCTGAAGGCACGCCAGCGCCAGCTCGTCGAGGAGCGCAACCGAGAGAGGGTGCTGCGCTTCGGTCGTGCGGCTGCGCGCCCGATGCCGAGCCAAGCGGGTGTTCTTGATTCCGGATGACGCCGAGTCCTGGCAGGATTGAGCCTCGATGCCGAAGGCCAGCTCCCCGAGCTCAGCGTCCAAGGGTCCGGTCACCGATGCGGAGTACCAGGCACTCGCAAGGTTCCGGCGCGCGCTGAGGTCCTTTCTGTACTTCTCCGAGCAGGCCGCCAAAGACGCGGGGCTCACCCCTTCGCAGCACCAGTTGATGCTCGCCATACGCGGAGCCGAGACCGGGCAGGCGCCGACGATCGGAGAGGTCGCGGGTTGGATGAAACTGCGGCATCACTCGACCGTGGAGCTGGTCGACCGCGCCGAGGCTGCGGGCCTCGTGCAACGGATCCAGGACAGCGAAGACCAGCGCAGGCAGAGGCTGGTTCTCACCAAACAGGGTCAGGCGAAACTCGCGGCGTTGTCGACGCTGCACAGGGAGGAGCTGCGGCGATTCCGGGAGGAAGGCCTCGTACCGCTCAATCACCTGTAGCGCCGGTGATCGAACCTCTGCGCAAGGGCGAACCGTATCCGGGCCGGCGACCACCGGTCCGCGAGCAGTGGCGCGAGCTGCCTTTGGCCATGAGGGTGGTAGTGACGGCCGTGCCCGCCCTGATCGTGATCCTGGTGCTGGCGTTGAACCTCGCCGCGGGCGTCGCAGCCGCCGTGCTGGTCGTCGGGGCGGCCGCGGCGACCACCACCTATGTAAAAAACCGCACGGATCGCCACAACGCCGCAATCGACAGGGGCGAGCTTCGCGTGCCCGACGATCCTCACCTCGCGCGGGTCGAGCTCTCAACGCTCGACAGCCGCCTGCTCGAACGCCTCGCCGAGCTCGGGTACGGAAGGAGCGATCTCGGTCAGGTGAAACGGTTCGACGGGGGTTGGATCGCGAAGCGGCGCAACCTCCGCGACATCGCGGTTGTCACGGGCGACGACGGAGGGGTCGCTTACTTCGACCCGCGCTGGGTCCCGGATATCCATGCCGCCACCGAGTATCTCGCCGGCCGAGGTCGAGAGCCGGGTTAGATCTGGCGGCCGGAGCCGGTCGGGCAAGCTGGGGGTGTGCGCAACCCGATGTTCGTGCCCGACGAGAAGCTGGCTTCCCTGATATTCGACTACTGCCGCTGGCGGCTCGCTCTCGATCCCGTCGACCTCGACTTCCCCGGCGACAAGGCGGTCCTCGAGCAGGCACTCCAGGGGATCATCAGGTCGGGGCCCAACGACCCCGAAGCAGTGCTCGAGGTCTTCTCCGACGTGCTGGCTCCCGCGGTCATTTCCTGCGACAGCCCGCGGTTCCTCGCGTTCATCCCGGCCGCGCCGACGAAAGCGTCGTTGCTGTTCGACATGGTCGTCTCGTGCTCCTCCCTCCAGGGCAGCTCCTGGCTCGAGGCGGCCGGAGCCGTGTCCGCGGAGAACCAGGTGCTGCGCCTGCTGGCAGACATGGCCGGGCTCCCGCCGTCTGCCGGCGGCTGCTTTGTGTCGGGGGGTAGCGCCGCGAACCTCTCGGCGCTCGTCGTCGCCCGGGAGGTAGGCCGGCACCGCCTCGGTAACGGCGCTCCGGCCCGGCTGCGGCTGGCGGTCAGCAGCCAGTCGCACTCTTCGATAGCCAAGGCGCTGATGCTGCTCGGAATGGATGCGCTGGTGGTGCCCACCGAGGACTACCGCCTCACCGGGAGGGCCGTCGAGGCGGCCCTCGCGTCCGACCCCGATCCCCGCAGCGTCATCGGCGTCGTCGCCACGGCCGGCACCACCAACGCCGGGATCGTGGATGATCTCGCGTCCATCGCTGAGGTGGCCGGCCGCCGGGGCTTGTGGTTTCACGTGGACGGGGCTTACGGCGGTGCCGGGCTCTTCGCGCCTTCCGTGCGTCACCACTACTCCGGGCTGGACAAAGCGGACTCGTTCGTGGTCGACCCGCACAAGTGGTTGTATGCCCCCTTCGACTGCGCCGCCTTGATCTACCGCCACCCCCATCTCGCCAGGGGAGTGCACACTCAGAACGCCAGCTACCTCGATGTGATCCACGCCGAGTCGCCCGGCGAGGAGGCACCCGAGGCATGGAACCCAAGCGACTACGCCTACCACCTCACGCGGCGCGCGAGAGGCATGGCGCTCTGGTTCTCCCTCGCGGTCAACGGCACGGACGCTTACCGTGACGCCGTAGAGGCTTCCTTGCGCATTGCGCGCGAGACAGCCGACCTAATAGAGACAAAATCGTACCTGACGTTGCTGCGTAAACCCGAGTTATCAGTTGTGCTATATCGCCGCAATGCGTGGTCGCACGACGACTACAACCAGTGGTCGACGAAGCTGGTCCGCGACCAGATCGGCTTCGTCACCCCGACCAAGTGGGAGGGAGAAACCGTTGCCAGGCTTGCGTTTCTCCATCCCGACACCACGCTGGCGATCGTGGAGGAAATACTCGACTCCATGCAATAGTCACTGATTGGACAAACCAGACACTGGTGGTATTCACGGTTAAACAACCGGAAAATGTCCCCGAAGATTTGCCTAAAGACTGGCGGCTATGTTAACGATAACCATGTAGACCACTCAGCGGAGGGGGACCACCACATGGGGCGAGATTCTCGTCGTGGCGCTGGTATGCAGTCGGTCGGCTCGGAGGGAGCCGTCAGCCGTGGGCGAAAGCGTAGCTGGCGTGGCCGGATTCTCGCGTCGATAACTGCGCTGCTGACAATGGGGTCAGTCGCGTTGGTCGGCGTGTCCGGGGCTCGGGCCGACACGATGGAGACGGTCATCGTCACCAGCTCCGGAACGCTGAGCCCCGTGACCGCCGTCCTCGACGTCGGTGGCACCATCCTGACGCAGTACACGATCATCAACGGCGTACTCGCGTCGGTCACCACGACCGAGGCCGCCTCCCTTGCCGCGACGCCGGGCCTGGTCGTCACCCAGGACGTCACCGTCAACGTCCAGAGCACAGCGGTCTCGACGGGGCCGCACACGCCTTCTGACGCCTTCCTCGCCCAGACCGGCGCCCCGCAGGTCGCCCAGGCCGGCGACACGGGTCAGGGTGTCACCGTCGCCGTCCTCGACACGGGTATCGACAACCTCCCCGACTTCTCGGGTCGCCTCATCGGTGGCGTCGACCTGAGCGGCGGGAACAACCCCTTCCAGGACGACTACGGGCACGGGACCTTCGTCGCAGGGCTGATCGCCGGCGACGGCGCCTCCTCCAACGGCCAGTACAGCGGTGAGGCGCCCGGGGCCAACCTGGTTTCGATCAAGGTCGCCGGCGCCAGCGGAAGCACCGACCTCGGCACGATCATCTCCGGCCTGCAGTGGGCGCTGAACAACGAGTCCACCTACAACATCCAGGTCATCAACCTCTCGCTCGGTTACCAGCCGACCAAGTCCACCGTCAACAACCCGCTCGACATGGCGGTGGAGCGGATATGGAACGGCGGCATCGCAGTCGTCGCCTCGGCCGGCAACGCCGGTCCGTTCAACGGCACCATCCTGTCGCCCGGCGACGACCCGCTGGTGATCACCGCCGGCGCTCTCGACGACATGGCGCAGACCAATGTCGCCAACGACGAGATGACCGACTTCTCCAGCGTCGGCCCGACCTCGCCCGACGGATGGGTCAAGCCCGACCTGGTCACCTCAGGTAGGTCGATCATCAGCCTCGCCGCCCCCGGTTCGACGATCTACAACGACTACCCGTCAGCGATCATCGGCACCTCCGACTTCGTCGGGTCGGGCACCTCGTTCAGTGCTGCGATCACCAGCGGCGCAGCGGCGCTCTTCCTCGCCAACCACGCCGGCGACACGCCGAACCAGGTCAAGGCCGCTCTCGTCGGTACCGCCAACGTGGGGCCGGTCGGCAACCCGTTCGTCGACGGACACGGAGCCCTCGATGCCTACGCAGCGGACAACGCCTCATCCGCTCTCAACTACAACCAGTCGACTGCCGGCCTCTCGCCGACCTCCAACGGCACCACGGTCTCGCTCTCGCCGACCGACAGCACGGTCGACACCTGGAACGGCAACGCCTGGAACGGCAACGCCTGGAACGGCAATGCCTGGAACGGGAACGCCTGGAACGGGAACGCCTGGAACGGCAACGCCTGGAACGGCTTCACCTTCAACGGCAACGCCTGGAACGGCAACGCCTGGAACGGTGCCACCTGGAACGGCAATGCTTGGAACGGCAACGCTTGGAACGGCAATGCCTGGAACGGGAACGCCTGGAACGGGAACGCCTGGAACGGGAACGCCTGGAACGGTTCCGAGTGGAACTAGGCGTCCGAGCCGGCAGCACCCATGCCTAGAGCCACCCGGATAGTCGTAGCCCTCACTTTCGCCGGGGGAATTGCGGCACTGGTCCTCGCCGGCTTGTACGCGCCGTCCTCGGGTCCATTCGGGACAGGTGGGTTGACGAGCAGCCAGTGGATCGCCGTCATAGGCGTCGGCGCCCTGATGGCGGCCAACTGGGTGCGGCCGGTGGTCGTGTACATCGGCAATCGCATCGACACCTTCCAGATGGACGAGGGCTTCTTCGTGATCCTGGCGCTCCTCGTGCCTCCATTGATCACGCTTCTCACCCTCTCGATAGCCGCGACGGTGGCACAGATCCTGCGTCGCAGACATCTGGCCAAGTCGCTCTTCAATGTGGGAGAGGTCCTGATAGCTGCCGGCCTGGGCCTGGCGGTGAGCCGGGCGCTAGCTCCGCCGACGGGGAGCGTCACGCTCGCGCAGGCAGGTGCGATCCTTCTCGGGGCAGTCGCCTATTTCGCCGTCAACAAGGTACTGATGGGTCTGGTGATGGTCTCCCTCGGGACCAGTTGGACGCCTGTCGGGGTCAGCGTTGAGGTACCACTGGCTACTGGAGGAGTCGTCGTCGCGATCGTCGTTGCCGCGGCCATCCAGGCCCACCCCTGGGCCGCAGCAGCCGCGCTGCCGGTACTGGTCTTCCATCTCATGCTGGTCAGCAGTCGCTTCAACGCGCAGCACGACCGCGCGCGGATGAAGGGTCTGTTCGACGTGGCGCTGGACGCCACCAACCAGCGGCTGCGGTCCGAGCAGGTCCTCGAGTCGATCGTCGCTTCCGCGCGTTCCCTGTTGCGTAGCCCCGAAGCAGTGGTCACCGACCAGCCACCTGAGGACGCCATGGCCGCCCGCTTGGACATAGGCGGCAACGAACAGTGGTTGGTCGTCGCTGGCCGTCGCCGTGAGGAACCATTCGACGAGGCTGACCGCATGCTCCTGGAAGCGGTGGCGGCGATCGGCAAGGGGGCGCTGACCAACGCCGAGCTGTACGGCCAGGTGCGCTACGAGCAGAAGCGCCTCTCGTCGATCACCCTGAACATCGGTGAAGGTGTCTGCGCCGTCGACGCGGCAGGACACCTGACCTTCGTGAACCCTGCCGCCGCCGAGATGATCGACATCCCGAGCCTCGCGGTCTCGATCGACGACGGCATCGGCTCGGAAGCCCTTCTTGCACCGGCGTTCCTCTTGGGTCCCGCCCGCGAGGCCATGCGCACGACCGGTGTGGTGCGCGAAGACGACGCACGGTTCATCGGGCGCGCCGGCAAGACGATCCCGGTCGAGTACACCGCCTCGGCCGTGAGGGATCGCGGCGAGGCGGTCGGCGCGGTCATCGCGTTTCGCGACATCACCGAGCGAAAGGCCCTCGCCAAGGAACTCGAGCGTCACGCGTTCTACGACAGCCTCACGGGCCTGGCCAACCGGCGGCTGCTCGTCGACCGGCTCGACGGGGCCGTCAACCGGTCGGCACTCGACAAGAGAGTGCACGGTCTGATCTTCGTCGACGTCGACAGGTTCAAAGCGGTCAACGACAGCCTGGGGCACGGCACCGGCAACGATCTGCTTCAGGAGGTAGCTCGCCGGATGGACCACACGGTCGGCCAGCGCGGGCTGGTGGCGAGGTTCGGCGGGGACGAGTTCGTCGTGCTCCTCGAGGGCGTGACCGGTCTCGACGAGGTGGTGTCGACCGCCCGGCGTATCTGCACCGCCGTCGAGCAGCCGCTCGTCCTTCCGGGCGGGTTCGAGATCGTTACGAGCGTCTCCGTCGGCATAGCACTGACTGAACTGGGCAAGTCCGCGGACGATGCTCTTCGCAACGCGGACGTGGCAATGTACGACGCCAAAGTGAAGGGGCGAGGCGGCTCGTACCAAGTGTTCGACGCTGCCACGATGGGACCGCGTTCGACCAAGCGCCTGGAGCTCGAGACCGCTCTGCGGCGAGGCATCGAACGGTCGGAGTTGGAGGTTCACTACCAGCCCTTCTTCTCGCTGGGGGATTCCCGGATCGTCGGCGCGGAGGCGCTGGTGCGCTGGCGCCATCCCGTCGAGGGCATGCTGCCGCCGGCGCAATTCATCGAGATGGCCGAAGAGACGGGGCTCATCCTGCCCTTGGGCAGGTTCGTGCTCGAGCAGGCGTGCGCTCAGGCGAAGTCGATCAAGGACAAGCTGGGTGTGAGTGTTCCCATCAGCGTCAACCTGTCTCCCCGCCAGTTCCAGCACGGCGGCTTGCTGGCCGAGGTGGCTTCGGTGCTCGACTCGGCGGGGCTCGAGTCGGAGGCGATCACCTTCGAGATCACCGAGACCATGGTGATGGAAGATCTCGCCAGCGCGCGCGAGGTGATGAAGAAGCTGAACCGGCTCGGTGTGCGGCTCGCCATCGACGACTTCGGAACCGGCCAGTCCTCGCTGCGCTACCTCAAGCAGTTCCCGATCCACGAGGTGAAGGTGGACCGGTCCTTCGTGATCGGCGTGGCGACCGACCCTGTCGACTCCGCGATCGTGGAGGCGGTCGTCACCCTCGCCGCTGCGATGGGCATAGAGGTAGTGGCAGAGGGTGTGGAGACGCCCGAGCAGGTCGAGCACCTGCGCTCCCTGGGTTGCGACATCTGTCAGGGCTACTACTTCTCGAGACCTCTCCCGTCGGCGAAGTTCGAGGAGCTGATTTCCAGTCGCCGGCCTCCCGAGCCCACGCGCGCCCTCAAGCTTCACAAGCCGGCAAGGCGCGTCGGGTAGGCCCTACAGCTCTCTGCTCCAGCTGGCGGGATAGTCGGGGTCGGAGACCGAGCGGGCCGCCTCGCTGATCAGCAGAGGCGAGAATGTGTCGATCATGACGGCGGTCTCATCGGTCCTCGACTCGCCCGCCGCGGCCTCGACGCTCCCAGGCTGCGGGCCGTGCACGAACCCGGCCGGGTGGAGGCTTATCGAGCACGACCCGATCCCGGACCCGCGCCGGCTCATGAAGTCACCCGCCGAGTAGAACAGCACCTCGTCCGAGTCCACGTTGGCATGGTGGTACGGCACCTTCACTGCGTCGGGGTCGAAGTCGTACAGGCGGGGCACGAAGCTGCACACGACGAAGCCGGGCCCGGCGAACGTCTGGTGCACCGGGGGCGGCTGGTGGATGCGCCCGACGATGGGCTCGAAGTCATGGATCGAAAAGACGAACGGGTAGTTGCAGCCGTCCCACCCGACGACGTCGAAGGGATGGTGGGCGTGCGTGTGCTTGGACCACCCGGCCCGGGTCCGGACCAGCACCGGCACCGGCTCACCTGGGCCCGCCTCTGATTGGTCCACGACCACGGGAAGTTCCGGGGGACGGAGGTCGCGCTCGCAGAACGGCGCACCCTCCCTCATCTGACCCGTCGCCGTGAGGTACCGATCCGGTATCGAGACGTGACCGGCCGCCTCGACGACGAGAGCCTGAACAGATCCGTCCGGGATGACCCACCGGTGGGTGGTCGACGAGGGGATGAGCACGTAGTCGCCGGCGGAGGCCGGGAGCACTCCGAAGACCGATTCGAGGACCGCCTCGCCCGACTGGACGAACACGAGCTCGTCGCCTGCTGCGTTTCTGTAGAGCAGCTCGTTGGTGGAGGTGGCCTCGGCCCAGGAGATACGGATCGTGTCGTTGGCGAGGAGGAGCTTGCGTCCCGTGACCAGGTCGCCGCCGGGGTCGAGTTTCGACGCTCGGAAATGCCAGGGGGAGAGGGGCAGGTTCGCGGACAGCGCCGCGTGCTCCACCTCAGCCGGTTCGATGTCCACCAGCGCGCTCGGGGAATTCAAGTGGTAGAGCAGGCTGGAGGATCCGCTGAAGCCCTCCTCGCCCATCAGCTCCTCGTGGAGCCTCCGGCCACCGCCGTCGCGGTGCCAGGTGTGGCGCTTTCGGGGAACGTCGCCCACCCTCTTGTAGTACATAGCCGACTACAGGTTGCCGCGTCTGGCCTGCTCGCGCTCGATCGCTTCGAAGAGCGCCTTGAAGTTCCCCTCGCCGAAGCCGGTGGCGCCCTCTCTCTGGATGATCTCGACGAACAGGGTCGGCCGGTCGGTCACCGTCTCGGTGAAGATCTGCAGCAGGTAGCCGCCGGAGTCGACGTCCACCTCGATCTGCTGCTGCTCGATCTCATCCCAGTCGATGTCGAAGCCGGTGACCCGCTTGTGTGCGTCCTCGTAGTACGCGGGTGGCATCTCGAGGAACCTGACTCCCCGCCGGCGCATGGCGTCTACAGCGCTCACGATGCGCGGGGTGGCAAGAGCGATGTGCTGGACCCCGGGGCCTCGATACGCCTCGATGTACTCGGTGATCTGGCTCTTGCGGAGACCGGGGGCGGGCTCGTTGATCGGCATGACGACGCCGGCGCCGTTGTGCACGACGGTCGATCGCAGCGCCGAGTACTTGGTGGATATCTGCTCGGCGTCGAAGTGCCGCATCTGCCCGAAGCCGAGTACCTCCTCGTAGAACGCGACCCATTCGTCGAGCCGGCCCTCTTCCACGTTGCCGACGACGTGGTCGATCGAGGCCAGGCCGCATACCGGTCCCTCCGGCGGGCGGGGCAGCCGGGCCTCGCGTCCGGAGACGAAGCTCGGCCCCCAACTCGTCCCGTCTCTTTCGACGAACACGTGCCGGGTCTCGCCGTAGGTGGATATTGCGGCGGTCGTGACCGAGCCTGCGTCGCCGTTGACGCGGGTCGGCTCGGCCACAACCGTCGCTCCCTTTGCGGCAGCCGCCTCCGCCGCCGCGTAAGCATCGTCGACTCGCCAGGCCAAGTGGCGGATACCGTCGCCGTGCTCGAGGACATGCCGGGTGATCTCGCTCTCGGGGCCCAGCCCGGCGCTGACGACGAAGCGCACATCTCCCTGCGCGAGGACATACGAAACCCTGTCACGCGCCCCGGTCTCAGGGCCCGAGTAAGCGACGACCTCGAACCCGAACCCGGAACACAACCACGCGGTCACGGCCCTCGCGTTGCCGACCCACCATTCCAGATGGTCCCAGCCGCGGATCATCGCGGCGACAGACGAAACAGCGGGGGCACCCGTGGTGGCGGGTTCCGCGAGCATGCGAGCCATGTGTCCGGAGTACTGCGCTGAGTGCTGTCTGGTCAACATCCCAGCGAGTCGGTGAGCACATTGATCAGTTATGAGCGAGTAACCTGAGCAGATGGTGCAGCAGTTCGAGCTGGATGCCGTAGATGAGCGCCTGATCGCAGCGCTTGCGTCTTTTCCCAGGGCCGGGATGCTGCAACTCGCCCGGGAAGTGGGCGTTGCCCGCAACACCGCTCAGGCGCGCTTCGACCGCCTTCTCGCCGCCGGCGTCATCACCGGCTTCGGCCCCGACCTCGACCTTCGCAGGCTCGGCTACGGAGTGTCGGCGTTCGTCAGCCTCGAGATCGCCCAGGGCCGCGGGCCGGCGCTCGACGCACATCTCGACGACATCCCCGAAGTGGTCGAGGCCTACATGACCACCGGCCCTTCGGATCTCCTCTGCCGGGTGGTCGCACGCGACAACGACCACCTCGGGCAGGTCATCAACCGCATCTTGGACGTGCCGGGGATCATGCGGACGACGACGTCGTTGATTCTCGCGACGAGGATCGCCCCCAGAAGCCGCCACGTGATACACGCGGAGTAGATTGGGGCTCGTTGATCCCGGCTCGTTACTCGCCCGTCCGCAAGGGTCCCGGCGGCAAGGTGACCGTCGAGCTCGCCGGTGACCATCCGGGCGTAACCGATCCCGAGTACCGCGCGCGTCGCGACGACCTGGCTGCCCTCGCGGCCTCGTGGCACAGAGGCGACCCCATACCTGCCCCCGAGTACAGCGAAGAGGAGCATTCGGTCTGGGCCGAGGTGAGCGCTGCACTGGAGGGATTGCACGAGCGGCACGCGTGCCAGGCGTACCTGCAGGGCAAGTCGGCTCTGGGGTTGCCCCACGACCGCGTACCGCAGCTGACCGAGGTGACCCGACTGCTTCGACCCCGGTCGGGATTCACCTATCTACCAGTCGCCGGTCTGGCGCCACTTCGCGACTTCTACGCGTCCTTCGCGGATGGGGTGTTCTGGTCGACGCAGTACATTCGCCACCCTTCGGTCCCGCTGTACACCCCCGAACCCGATGTGATCCACGAGGTGATCGGCCACGCCAACCAGCTCGCGGCGCCGGGCTACTCCGACCTCTACCGCTTGGTCGGTGCGGCGGTGGAGCGCACCCGCGACGAGGCCGCGCTGAGATTCCTGTCGCACGTGTTCTGGTACACGATGGAGTTCGGCGTCGTGAACGAGAAGGGCGGGTTGAAGGCCTACGGAGCGGGGATCCTCTCGTCGGTCGGAGAGACGGCGTTCGTGGGTCGCGGCGACGACGTAGACGTGCGCCCGGTCGACTTCCTCGCGATGGGCGACGCCGTGTACGACATCACCCACTTCCAGCCTGTCCTGTATGCCTGGTCCTCGCACTCCGAGATGGAAGACCGGCTCGCGAGCTTCCTGGAGCACTTCGACGACTCTACGCCCGAGTCGCTCGTGCGGGCTGCTGGCTAGCTACAGGCTGGTTCCCTGCCAGGAGATGGGCGGGGGGTTCACGGCGGGGCCGTTCAGGTTGAGCACGATCTGAGCGTGCTCGTCGAGCGGAATCTCGGTGGGGTCGCCCTCCCACGGCTGGCCGTTGACCGTCGCGGTGACGTGGCCGGTGTAAGGGCCGATCTGCGTCGCGGAGAGCGGCTGGCGCCAGATACCGAAGATCTGCGCCAGCAGGTAGGTGCGGACCTCGGGCGATTCGATGTGGACGATGCCGTCCTGAGCGTGCACGTGGATCCAGTACAGACAGCTCGCGCTTCCGTCGGCGAAGTACCCCTTAGAGGTCTTGGATACCTGCGCCGGCGGGACCATGCCGATACCGAGAGGCAGTGAGCGGGGTTGTCCGTTGATGAATATCGCGATGTGAACGTGATGGTGGTACACCAGCTGCTCGCTCGTGTTGCATTGCACACCGTCGATCGTCGCCCCGGTGAGGCCGGTGTTCGCGGCTGCGAGAGGCTGGCCGACCTCCAGCGGGACCCCTTCCGGCCCGAGCGTGCCGTAGACCTTCACTCCGTTCGCCGAGAAGTTCACGGCCGGTTGCTTCGAGTTCGGAGTGCTGCCGCTCCCTCCGGAAGTGACCAGGACGATCACGACCACGGCGACGATCGCCAGGACGAGTCCGACGAGGATTCCGTAGAAGCGTCCCTGCGAACGGCCTCGGCGCGCCCGGCGTGGACCCCGGTTGGCCGTCTTGCTGGCGGCCCTGTTGGCAGTTCTGTTGCCTGCATTGCTGGCCGGTGGGGTCTTCCGTGAGCCGCTGGCACTCCTGCGCGGCGGGACGCCGGTGGTCTGGGGCCCGGCTTCTTGCTCAGGTTCCAAACGTTCGGTTTGCGAAGATCCGGTTTCTCGGGATCCGGAGTTGGCCATCGTGCTCCTGGACGGTGGAGGTTGCCGGGCTGCGCTTGCCCGCCCGGTTAGCTGTTGAGCTTCTCGGCTCGGCCAATGTAGGCGATCAGCACCGTTGAGCCACGTCGGCTACCTGCTACGCGAACCTCTTTAGGACTCGAGCCAGGCGGGAGCGTGCTCGAGCAGGTACTGGCTGACGGCCAGCGCCTTGTCGAAGGTCTCGCAGAGCAGCTCGTCGCCGGCGAGAACCCTGGCGAGCGACACCTGCTGGCGGGCCACGATGGTGATCCGCCGCTCGGCGGGGTCCGTGGCAGAAGCGTAGCTGTCTATGGCCGAGGACTCGAGAGGCAGCTCGATGCCCCCGACCCCGGCGAGATCTATCGCCAGGCGCAGGAGGTCGGGGCCGTGGGGGAGCGGAGGGAGGGCCCAGGTGAAGGTGAGAGGGAAGGTGAACTCGTCGGGCGGGTCCTCTCCCTCGGGCAACTCGACCACGACATCCTCGAAGGAGAGGAGCACCCTCGGGTCGACCTCGAGCGCGAGATGCAGGTCGAGGGGGCCGTTGCAGCCTTCTTCGGGGTGGAGGTCGACCTCCCACGCCTGGCGCAGGGAGTACGTCTCGACGAAGTGACGCTCGTCGTGGACGTGGAAGCCGTGGTCGACGGCATGGTCCTTGAGCTCGGCTACGTATCCCGCGACGTCGATGACCGCCACTCGAGTCACCCTAATGTCGCCACGAGAGCTGTGTCTTTTCCGAGGACTACGGCCGGGTCAGCAGCCGGTCAGCAGCCGGGTCCAAGGATCACGTCCGCAGCTGCATCCGGTACGGTCGCTGTCGGTGCCCGCCGAACCGAACTTGCCGCCTGATCCCGAGTCAGTCCTCGCCGTGATGCACGATGTGGTCTCCGCGGTGTCGTCGAGCCTGAAGGGCCTCGGAGACTGGGGGCTGGCCGGAACTCGCGACGGGCAGTACCGCAGCGACCTGGTAGCCGACGAAGCGGCGCTGGATGTGATCCGCGGGGCGGGTTTCGGTGCCCTGTCGGAGGAGTCCGGGCTCCACGATCCCGATCGCCCGATCCTGGTCGTGCTCGACCCGGTCGACGGATCGACGAACGCGTCCCGGGGCATCCCGTGGTGGGCGACGAGCGTGTGTGCACTTGATTCGGAAGGACCGCTCGCTGCCGTCGTGGCCAACCAGGCACTCGGTGTCCGCTTCGAAGCCTTCCGCGGCGGTGGTGCGAGGCGTGACGGGGAGCCCATCAGCCCGAGCCGCTGCGTGTCCATGAAGAAGTCCATCGTGGCGCTGTCGGGTTACCCGAGTAGTTGGCTCGGCTGGTCGCAGTACCGGGCGCTGGGGGCGGCAGCCCTCGACATCTGCGCTGTTGCGAGCGGTCAGATCGACGCCTTCATCGACTGCGCGTCGAGATCGCTCGCCCCCTGGGATTACCTGGGCGGCCTCCTTATCTGCCAGGAGGCCGGCGCCCACACAGGCGAAGCGTTCGGCAGGAACCTGGTGGTACGCGAGCACGAGCCGAGGCGGACTGTGGTGGCAGCGGCCACGCCGGAGCTTCTCGCAGAGGCCGTCGCGCGCCGGGCTGACCTGTCCCCGCCGCGCTGAGCCCGCGCGAAATACGTTTGACTCCGCATCCCGGCCGTGATGGGATTGTTGATGGCAGGGACGGCCCCTTGTCGGCTGCGCTCATGGAGCCAAAGTTGATAGCCCGTGCAATCGACGATCGTGTGGAAGGAGTGACCTGGTGCTGAACAACCTCGCAACCACCTCTTCCATGTGCGCGGGCTCCGTTGCCCCTGCAGCCCCGGTGGCAGCCTCCACGGCTCTCACAGGCCGACCGGCGGCGATCTCTGCGTCGTACGCCACCCGTGGGCGTTTCACCCAGGCCGGGATGGATCTCTCCAACCACAACATCAAGGTGTGGCCCCTGGGCCCTCAGGACGGTTCGACTGGATAAGCACAGTCAGATAAGTCCGCAGTAGGGCTCAGAGGCCGCCGGGAAACCCCGGCGGCCTCTTCGTTTTCCCGGACGACTTCTTCCGGACAACCCGCAATCGGCAGCAAACAACTCACGACAACCAGCAATTCACACAACCCGAGCGACAAGACAGGAGCGGCGAGATGTTCGCCATCGACTCGAGCCAGGACATCTTGAAAGAGTGGGCCGACGAGTGGGCCGACGAATGGACCTACGCGTGGGCCGACGCGAGCTGCCGTGACGAGACGGGCAGCCTGACCGAGCTGTTCTTTTCTGACCAGATCCCGGACATCATCAGGGCCAAGGAGATCTGCGCCGGCTGCCCGCTGACCGACCCCTGCCTCCAAGGAGCCCTCGACCGCAGGGAGCCGTGGGGGGTCTGGGGAGGGCAGCTGTTCCTCAACGGGCGGATCCTGGCGCAGAAGCGCCGGCGTGGCCGGCCACCGAAGAACCCTGCGCCGGGCATCCAGCTGACCGCCTAGGCGGTCGTCTGTCAGGTAGCTCACCAGGGACTCGGTAGGGTCGGCTGCCAGTGGATCAGGTACGGCCAAGCGACGCAGGCGACCCGGGCGGGCCGGCTCCGCTTCTCGTGTCGGCCTGCCTGCTGGGAGTCGCGTGCAATCACAGGGCTGAAGGCAAGCCGGTGCCGGCGATCGCTGATCTGGCGACCCGGCACCGGCTCATCCCGGTCTGCCCCGAGGTTGCCGGGGGGTTGCCTACCCCGAGGCCGGCCGCCGAGCGCTGTGCAGACGGTCTTGTGCGGACGGCTGCAGGCCACGACGTCACCGAGTTCTACGAGCGGGGCGCCAACCATGCCGTCGCTGTTGCCCAGGCTGCCGGCGTGCGGCGCGCCGTTCTCAAAGCGCGCTCCCCGTCCTGCGGGTGCCATGAGATATACGACGGCACTCACCGGCGGGTTCTCGTCCCAGGTGAGGGAGTGACTGCCGCCGCCCTTCGCGAGGTGGGTGTGGAGGTCGTCTCGGAAGAGGACCTCTGACCTGCGGGC
This sequence comes from Acidimicrobiales bacterium, assembly GCA_035533095.1. NCBI lineage: Bacteria > Bacillati > Actinomycetota > Acidimicrobiia > Acidimicrobiales > Acidimicrobiales bacterium. Next base: position 17,129 of record DATLUM010000131.1, read on the forward strand.
AGCTGGCCGCGCCGCCGACGCGTAGCATGGAGCGCCCTCGGGCGCTTAGCTCAGATGGTTAGAGCACTGCGCTTACAACGCAGGAGTCGGGGGTTCGAGTCCCTCAGCGCCCACCATGACACGCTTACTAGAACCCTCTTTGGGGTTCACGTAGCGTCCCTTAACGTCCACCCCCACGAGATGCATGCAACCGCCGGCGGGCCCTCAACGTTGTCGGCGGGTGGACCGCCGGTGGCGGTAGAGGTCCTTGGCAGTCGCCGGCGGCAGGCGGCCTCCTCGTCGGGGGCGCGAGCTGCGGGCGCGCGTCGAAGCTCGGATGTGCGCTCGCCGGCGATCTCTCGGTCCCATGCCGTCAAAGGAAACGTGGCAAGCGCGTCCCAAGTCCGGCTGATCCCTCTGGTGTTCATAGCAATGGTCCTCGTCTGGAAGGACGATCTGTACCGCGCGCAGCTTGACGTCGAAGCGGGCGAGCGAGTCGTAGTAACGCTCCCAATAAGCCATCAGACCGCGGTCCAAGTGGCATTGGTGCACCGGAACAACGCCGATGGCTGTCCCCGTCAGCCCGTGCTGGACGGCTGTATCGAGGCGATCCCCGACCGTCACGCACGCTCCCAGCGTTTGGAGCACGCCGACGGCTTCTCTCAGGTTCTTGCCGGCAACCACTAGCTCGGGATGGTCGTAACCGACGATCAACCCGATCGTGTAGGCCCAGCCCACGCCCTCCATCGTCTTGCCCACGGCCATGACCGTGAAGCCCCTGTCGGCCACGTGGCGATAGACGTTCGTCAGAAAGTCCTCCTCAGACTGGCCATCACAGATGGCGCACATGTGAATCCTCCTGTCTTGTTGGGGCGCGAGCGGAGTCGCTCCCGCCGCCCCCTTCCGGTGGTTGCGATAGCCCGCCGCTCATGAAGTGTCCGCCGGTCGTGGTTTGGACTGCGGTTGACTGCCACCGAGGAGGCCGGCTTGGCGGTCTTCTTCGGTTTTGTCGTGGTGGTCTTGCCAGCACAGGGCTTGGAGGTTGTTGAGCTCGGTGAGTCCGCGGGCGGCGACGGGTCTGTCGTGGTCGAGTTGGAGTCCCCATTTGCGGCCGCAGCGTGCGCACGCGAGCCCGTCGAAGTGTGGTGGTGCTCCTAGTTCGAGCGCGGTTCGCAGGTGGGCGGGGATGTGCCGCCCGAAGTGGGCGATGGTGTGGACGTTGACTCCATCGTGGATGACCGCCTTCAAGAAGGCGTCGGATCCGAGTTGTCTGGCGATATCGACGGGGATGGGTCCGCCTCCGATGATGTGACACGGCTCGCCGGGGTGGGAGTGTCCTCGCCTGTAGGCGTTGACGTCGCAGACGATCACCAGCTCAGCGCGCCGACCGCCACTACCGCCGCCGGCGGGAGAGGACACAAAGCTGATGAGGGCGTCGGCTGCGTGAGCGTCACGGCCCTCAGCGCGCCCGTACCGGTGGGCGTCTCGCCGTGCCCGGTACGCGGCGAGCTCCACGCGGCGCACGAACGGCAGGCCAGTATCGGGTGGTAGCTCTCCGGCGAAGCACACCATGCCCATCCGGTTGCGCCAATGGCGGAAATACCGGGCTTTGCGCTGGGCGGAGTGCAGTTCCTCGGCCGTTACCGACGCCATGCGATGCTGCCTGGCGTGATCGCGCACCTTCGACAGGTCGCCGTTGCGAGCGGTGGCCAGAAGCTGCAGCCGCGCGTCAGGAGACGATGCGGTGATCTCCGCCGCCTGGGCCAGAGAGATCTGACCATCCAGCATCGCCTCGCGAGTGTCAGGGCTACCACCCAGACGAGAGGCCGTTTGCAGCGCCTGGCGGGCCTGGGAACCCGTAGAACCACTGTGGCGGGCCAGCCAGTCCGCCCCCTCAGCGAACCCGCGATCCTTGTGAGCGCCCGCGTGGATCGCCCGGGCAGCGGCCAACAGCCGCGCCGCGCCACACGCCTTCTCCGTCGCTGCGAGCTCCTCGGCCAACACCGCACAATCCGCCCCGCTGTAAACCCCGGCGTCGAAGCCCACCAGCGCGACACGCAGGTCTTTCAACCCTGACAGCAAACCGGCAGACAACGGCACCTCCTCACACGAACAACCCTTGTGAGGAGGCCGTAAGCCCGACCTCGAGGCGCCACTCATGTTACTCGAACAAATGTTCGACGTCAAGGCCAGGGGGGATTTTCTTCTCTACAGAGGAACGGTCGCCTCGATCGCGTCGGCGCCGCTCACGTGATACACCGATGCCACGGCGTCGCGGGAAAGCGGTCCGTAGACGTGTGGGAAGAGGTCGCCGTCACGGGACGGTTCCCAGCGGAGCGCGTCGTGCAGGGGGTCGGCGTGCAGGGAGACGATCACCAGTTGGGGGTCGTTGGCGAAGATTCGGTGAGCGGTCGCAGCGAGCTGCGTGCGTGACGAGCAGTGAATGAAGCCATCTCGTAAGTCATCGGGCGAACCGTCGAATGCACCCGTCGTCTCGAACTCCGCCCATTCCGAGGGTCGGAGGATCTTGTAGACCAGCGCAGGGCTCAGAGTTCCTCGAGTGCATGCTCGAGGGACTCGACCTTGGTCGTCAGGGCGCCGGTGACCCCGGGTCTGTAATCGATCTTGATCACCGCGCTCACCCTGGGCGCCGTTTCGGCGACTGTCTCCACACACCCCTTGACGAGGTTCATCACGTCGTCCCAGTCGCCTTCGACGTTGGTGAACATGGCGTTGGTCTCGTTGGGGAGGCCGCTCGCCCGGACCAGCTTGACGGCACGAGCGACCTGCGCCCCCACGGAGTCGCTCCCGCCGATCGGAGTAATTGAAAATGCAGCGATCACGGCACGAGTGTTCCAGATCACGGACGGCTGAGCTGCACGGCGCCCCCGGCACGACTCGAACGTGCGACGCACGGTTTAGGAAACCGACGCTCTATCCTCTGAGCTACGGGGGCTAGATTATAAACTACCTGGTCAGTGGCACTGTTCGTTGGTCCTGGACGGCCATCGGAAGCCATGATAGCTTGATGGTCAAGAAATGGTCAAGAACTTCGAAGTCTCGGGGGACTTGGTCAAGAACGCCGGCCATGGTCAAGAAGGGAAGCAGGGAATGAGCAGAAGCATCGGGTCGAAGGTGCAGCGCTCGCCGGGGGTGTGGCGGCTGCGGGTGACGGCGGGCTACGACCCCGTCACCAACAAGCCCATCCAGAAGTCGATGACCTTTAAGGGCAGCGAACGCCAGGCGGAGAAGGAGCTGCAGACCTTCGCGGCCAACGCCCCGAAGGGGCATTCGGAGTCGGTCGACGTCGACTCGACTCTGGCTCAAGTCGTCGACCGCTGGCTCGATTTCGCCAAGGCTCGGCTCGGAGGCAAGACGTTTCTCTCCTACGAGTCTTTCATGAAGAGGGTCAAGGCTGACCTCGGCCACCTGCCCATCACGGTCTTCGAGAAGCGCAAGGGGGGGCAGCTCCTCGACAAGCAGTACGAGCGCTGGCTCGCCGCCGGGGTGCCCGCCGCCACAGTGAAGCGGACCCATGAGATCCTGCGGAACTGTCTCAGGCAGGCCGAGCGCTGGGACCTGCTCGACTCGGTGGCCACCGACCGCGCCACTCCGCCCAAGCACGCTAAACCGCCGATCCGTGACATCGCCCCCGAGGAGATCGTGGGCGTGATCGAAGAGTCCCGCAACCGGGGCCGGGTTGCCTACCTGCCATCAGCGATCACCCTCAACGCCGTCACCGGCATGCGCGCCGGCGAGCTGTGTGCGCTGACATGGCCCGACTTCAACCCCAAGACAAAGGTCATCCGAGTCGACAAGGCGATCACTCAGGACGCCAACCGACAGTGGATGGTCGGCCCGACGAAGACCACCCAGATGCGAGACATCTCCCTCGAGGACGAGACGGTCCGGATGCTTCTCACCTGGCGTGAGGAACGCGAGACAGCCTGTCACACGGCTGGAGCG
>DATLUM010000132.1 GCA_035533095.1 Acidimicrobiales bacterium
GCCGGCGTTGACGACTGGGTCCCGCGCAGCTCGGGCCCGTGAACCCCGTCAGGTCCGGAAGGAAGCAGCGGTAAGCGGTTCCCCGGGGGTGCCGTGGGGCAACCTGGTCTGAGCCGGTCGTACGGGTGAGCGCCGGTGGCGTGCCAACGACGTGGGGTGCGCGACTACCCCCAGTACTCGACGGCGCTCCCGCCACGTGGGAGCGGCCGTCATTGCGACAATGCCGCCCGACGTGAGCCTGGCCCTCTATCGAAAGTACCGCCCGCAGCGCTTCGCCGATCTCGTCGGCCAGGAGGTCGTCGCCCAGACACTCCTCAATGAGGTGCGCTCCGGCGGGCTGGTCCACGGCTATCTCTTCGCGGGCGTCCGAGGGACCGGCAAGACGTCGACGGCGAGGATCCTGGCCCGGGCGGTCAACTGCGAGGCACTCATCGACGGCGAGCCCGACAACATGTGCGCCGCATGCCTCGAGATCCTCTCGGGCGCAGCGGTGGATGTTCTCGAGATTGACGCCGCAAGCAACCGCAGCATCGACGACATGCGCGAGCTTCGTGAGCGCGTCGGCTATCTCCCCGCATCGCTGCGCCGCAAGGTCTACATCATCGACGAGGCGCACATGCTCACCACGGACGCATGGAATGCGTTCCTCAAGACGCTCGAGGAACCGCCGCCGCACGTGCTGTTCGTTCTCGCGACAACCGAGCCGCACAAGGTGCCGGAGACCATCCGTTCGAGGGTGCAGCGCTTCGACTTCCGGCGCGTGCCGGGGCTCGCGATCGAACACCTGCTTGCGGATGTCGCCGCGAAGGAGTTCGAGCAGGTTGATACGGATGCGGTGCTGCTTCTGGCGACGGCCGCCCAGGGCAGCCTTCGCGACGCGCTGGTGCTGCTCGAGCAGGCGTTGGGCGCCGGCGAGCGCCCCGTCACGGTCGCGGTTGCACGGCGTTCGCTCGGCCTCACCGACCCGTCGATCCTGCATGCGCTCGTCACCGCCCTGGCCGGCGCCGACCCTGCGGGAACGCTGCGCGCCGCCGCTGCCGCATTCGACGCGGGCGCCGATCCCCGTCAGCTCTTTCGCGACGTGGCCAGACTCGCGCGGGCTGCGGAGCTGGTGGCGCTCGGGTATCCGGAAGGAGCGTCGGTGGGACCCGACGAGGTGGGCCTGGTCACGGACCTCGGCGCCATCGCGCCCGCGGGTCTCTGGTTGCGGCTACTCGAACTCGTCGCCGAGGCGGAGATGAACCTCCGGCAGTCGGTCGATGCGCGGATGCTCGTCGAGGTCTGCCTGCTGCGTGCGCTGCGGCCGCCCGCCGCGGACGGGGAGTCCGCCGGCATGGCGGCCCTGGAGGCGCGCGTGGTGGCGCTGGAGCGCAGTGCTGGGGCCGGGGCGCCGGCTCGTGCAGCAGGTCGGAGTGGCGGGACGGAGCCCGTGTCTGCGCCTCTTCACGCCGTCCCAGCCGCTCTCCCGGTTCAAGCCGCCGTGCCGGAGGCACCGGTTCAGCCCGCGGTGGCGCCTGTCAGCGCCGCAGCTGAAGCGCCGGCGACCGGAGCGGACGCCACGGGTGCGCCAGACGGGCCGTCAGCGCCCATCCAGGCCCCGGACGCGGTGGAGGTGACCGGTAGGCGAGACCTCTCGAGCGTGAGCGGCTGGGTCGCCGAGTGGCCGGTGGTCATCGAGGCCGTGGCTCGGGCCAACAAGGGACTCGCCGGCGTGCTTCGTGACTGCAAGCCGATCGAGGCGGACAGCACCAGCGTGACCATCGGCACCCAGGGTCGATTCCACCTCGAGCAGATCAGCGACAAGGACAAATGCGCCGTCATCGCCGCTGCGATGTCGAGCATCGGTGGCCGGCCGATCGAGGTGATCACGAAATTCATCGGCGAGGAGCGCCCACGCGGAGCGACCGGGACGGTGAGTGACGTGACTCAGGCGGTCCTCGACACGTTCGCCGGCAGTCGGGTCACCGCGACGCGGTTGCACGACGACACGCGGCTCGGACCGCCAGGACCGGTCAACGGTGCGTAGACTGCCCCATCGAGGTCCCTTATGAAAAACCAGCAGCAGATGATGAAGCAGCTCCAGCAGGTGCAGGCCCGCATGGCCAAGATGCAGGAGGAGCTCAACGACGTCACCGTCGTGGGGACTGCGGGCGGGGGCGTCGTGTCGGTGACGGCCGATGGGCACCAGAAGCTCCTTGCGGTCACCATCGAGCCCGAGGCGCTGGAGGAGGGCGCAGAGCTGCTCGCCGACCTGATCCTAGCAGCCTGTAACGACGCGCTCGACAAGTCGCGCGCAGCGGCTGCCGCGAACATGTCGCAGCTCACCGCGGGGTTGGGTCTTCCTCCCGGGTTGCTCTGACCAGGATCCGCTGCACGTGATGAGGGAGCCGGGGCGTGGCGCTCGTCCCTGAGGCCGTCGAGCGACTCGCTGCCGAGTTCGGCCGGCTGCCGGGCATCGGGCCCAAGACCGCTCAGCGCCTGACCTTCTTCTGCCTCAGGGCGTCGGCGGACATGTCCCAGCGACTCGCCGGGGCACTCAGTAACCTGCATACTTCCGTGCGGCCGTGCTCGCGATGCTTTTTCATCGCGGACGGACCGCTGTGCGCGATATGCACCGATGCGAAGCGAGATACATCGTTGTTGTGCGTCGTTGAGGAAGCGCTCGATGTCCTCGCTGTCGAGCGGAGTGGGGAGTTTCACGGTCTCTATCACGTGCTCGGGGGTGCCCTGTCACCCATGGACGGCATCGGACCGGACGAGTTGCGCATCCGCGAGCTCGAGAGCCGTGTGGCCGACGGAGTGATCCGCGAGGTGGTGATCGCGACCGATCCGGACGTCGAGGGGGAGGCGACGGCGTACTACGTCGCCGAGCGGCTTGCCGGGCTCGGGGTGACGGTGTCGCGGCCGGCACATGGACTGCCGGCCGGCTCCGACCTGGAATACGCGGATGAGCTCACCATGGCGCGCGCTTTCGCGGGGCGCCGGGCGATCTGACCCGTGCCCCATGGGGTCCTCGAGGGCAGGGGAGGGGTTCGGGTGCACGCTCCGGCGCCGACCCTCTTCCATCCGAGATGACAGGGAAGCTCGAGAAAAAGGGGTTCGTCAGGTGGATTGGGCAGCGAACCCTCTTCGCGAGGACACCGACCATCGACGAACCCGATGGGTACGAAGAGGTCGTCCGACTCCCGCAGTAAGATCGTTGGTGAGGTGATCGACGATGTGCCGGCGGGAGATGGTCAGGTACCCGCGTGGGCACTGGCAATGAAACCCTTCGAACCGGGGCCGATCCGACGTCTGATACGAGCACTCTTCAGCGTCGGCACTCGGAGGACTCCAGCCTGGATTGTTCCCGGCCATGACGAGGGGCAGCCCCCTCCCGAAGGAGCAGGAGTGCCGGTTCGACCTAAGGGTCCGGCGCCGACCTTGCTCTCGGCAGCCGAACTCGAACTGCCTTCCGATTCAGACTGACCCACTGCCGCCAGGCCCCGCAACTTGACCTGGGGCCTCCAGATCGGTAAACTCCGGGGGTTGCCCGCTCGGGGGTGCTCCCGACGGCCGCGTTGCCAGGGATTCCATTGTGGACTTGGCGCGCCATGAACCTTGACACTTGAAGAGTGGA
>DATLUM010000133.1 GCA_035533095.1 Acidimicrobiales bacterium
CACCGCCGTCCCGAAAGGCTGGTTCGCGGATCTCGGGCAGAGGTTGGAGGAGCTCGGTATCGAGTTCCCCTCCATCGAAAGCCCGGAGGATGCCGCGGTGCCGGCCGAAGAGGGCGCGTCAGGACCGGAGGAGTGGGGGACTCCCGACGAAGAGGTCACCACGATCGTTGACGTGAGCGGCGCTTTGGACAGGAAGTTCGATTCGCTCACTGCTCACGCCAGCCAGTCGGACAACATCTTCTTCTTGCAGATGGGGCGCAAGGCTTTCGGCGAGATCATGACGCGTGAGGCGTTCGTCAGGGTGCTGGACCGTACCGGCGCCGAACTGCCGGAGGACGATTTGTTCGCGGGTCTGCGCTGAAACCCGTTTGACCGTCAACCGGCTCACCTAGCAACCTCTGCGGCGTGGCTTCTTTCGCCGAGGAGATAACCGTCGAGCCCGCCGGCGAAGGAAGGTACCGGGCGTTCCTCAGCCATGACTGGGACCTTGCACCTCTTCCTCAGGGCGGGATCGTCGCGTCGTTCGCCCTGCGTGCCGCCGGCTTCGAAGTGCACGACCCGTCGCAGCAGCTGCGCACGTGTACGACCGTGTTCGCAGGGCAGGTCACCGCCGGTGAGCTCGAGGTGGATGTATCGGTCTTGAGACGTGGCCGTTCGGCGAGCCAGGTCTCCGCGACGGTTCGCAACGCGGGTGCAGCCGCTGGGGCCACCGTGCTCGCTGTCTTCGGCGGGCCGCGCCGCGGTCCCGAATTCGTCGACGTCAACTCACCGAAGGTCCCGGCTCCCCTCGATTGCCCGTCCTACCGGGACCCCCCGCCCGAAGGCGTGGACCCCATGGACCCGTTCCCGTTCTGGCGGCACGTCGAAGGCCGTGCCGCGATGGGTCATGCCCCCTGGGAGGAGTACGAGCCTGAGTCGTCCGACACGGCTACGTGGTTGCGATTCGACGAACCCCCTCTCTTGGAGGACGGTTCGGTGGACCCCCTCGCGGTGCTGACCCTTGCCGACCGGATGCCCGGGTCGATCGGTGAGCGCCTCGGCCGCCAGGGGCCCCAGTGGTTCGCCCCGAGTGCCGACCTGACGGTCCATTTTTGCGCGCCCCTACGAACGGAGTGGCTGCTCGCGCACGACCGTGCCCGGTGGGCGAGCGACGGTTGGGCGTCCGCTGAGAGCACCCTCTGGGACGAGGACGGCACGCTGGTGGCGTACGCCACGCAGATGATGCTCTTCACCTACATGACCGGTTAGCTTCCCCTCATGCCCGACGAACCCGCTGACATCGAGCGGTTCCTGCGGGACGTCCTGACCCCCGCCATCTACCCGAGCAGAGCACCGCTCGAGATCTCGGCACTTCGGGTGGGCGGTGAGCCGATTCCGTTCGGCGAGGCGGTTTCCGGGCGCTTCACTCCCTTCGAGGTCGGCGAGGATTGGGGCGGCATGTGGGACACCACCTGGTTTCGCCTCTCCGGCGAGGTACCGGCCGGCTGGAGCGAACCCGTGGCGCTCGTGCATCTCGGCGGCGACGACATGGTCGGGTTCAGCGCGGAGGGTCTGGTCTGGAGCCCAGGCGGCGAGGCGATCCAGGGGGTTCACCACCGGCACCGCGAAGTGGGACTCACCGGCTTGCGTGACCGCGACCGGGTCGGGTTCTACGTCGAAGCTGCAGCGAATCCGATCCCTCCCTGGCACTTGCGCGACTGGCCTGATCTCGCGCCCGACTACGACGGCAAGGCCCTCTACACCCTGCGCCAAGCTGAGCTAGCCGAACCCGACCGTGACGCCGAGGCTCTCTACATCGACATCAAGGTGCTCCTCGAATCCTCCGCGCATGTTCCCGAGCGACACGACGAGATTCTCTCCGCCCTGCAGGACGCGTGCGCGCTGGTCGGAGCCGGCCGACCACCCGCGGAGGCCCGGCAGGTGCTGCGCCCGCTGCTTGCCCGCCCGACTCTGTCCTCGCACCGCGTGACCGCGGTCGGGCACGCGCACATCGACTCGGCATGGCTTTGGCCGGTTCGCGAGACACGACGCAAGTGCGCGCGGACCTTCGCCAACCAACTGCGGCTCATGGAGCGATACCCCGAGCACCGGTTCGCGTGCAGCCAGGCAGCTCAGTACCAGTGGATCAAGGACGAACACCCACACCTGTACGAGCAGATCAAGGCGAGGGTCGCGGAAGGTCGCTGGGAACCCGTCGGGGGCATGTGGGTCGAGGCGGACTCGAACGTTCCGTCCGGAGAGTCGCTCGTACGCCAGCTCGTGTACGGCAAACGATTCTTCCTCGACGAGTTCGCGATAGAGACGGCGGAACTCTGGATCCCGGATGTCTTCGGCTACAGCGCAGCGCTCCCGCAGATCGCCTCGCAAGCCGGGATCCGGGCGATCGTCACCCAGAAGATGAGCTGGAACGACACCAACGTCTTTCCCCACACCACCTTCTGGTGGGAAGGCCACGACGGCAGCCGGATCCTCGCCCATTTTCCGCCTGCTGACACGTACAACGGCACCTTCTCGGTATCCGAGATCGTCAAGTCCCGCGACAACCACAAGGATCGCGAGCGATCCGACTCGAGCCTGTATCCCTTCGGCTTCGGCGACGGCGGGGGAGGGCCGACCTCGCACATGCTCGAGAGAGCCCGGCGGCTCGCCGGCCTCGGCGGCCTGCCCGAGGTAGCCATCGGATCGGTGGGTGCATTCCTGCAATCGCTCGACACCGACCGCTTCGCGACGTGGACCGGCGAGCTGTACCTCGAAGCCCACCGGGCCACGCTCACCACCCACGCCGACGTAAAGGCTGGGAACCGGCGCTGCGAGGAGGCACTGCGCGCAGCTGAAATGTGGTCCGTCGCCGCCGGCGTCGACCGCCGCCGCGAGCTCGACGCCGCATGGAAACTTCTGCTCTTCAACCAGTTCCACGACATCATCCCGGGTTCGAGCATCCGTTGGGTCTACGAGGACGCGACGCACGACTATCGCGAGATCCAGCGGATGGCGGGTGAGGTGATCTCCGAGTCCCTCAGCAGGCTCGCCCCTGAGCCGGTCCTCGCAGGCGTGACGGTCTTCAATCCCTCCTCCTACGACCGGCAGGATGTCGTCGACATCGACGGCCGAACGGCAGTCGTCTCCGCACCCGCTTGCGGCTGGGCCCGAGCGTCTCACTCAGCCGGGTTGCCCGAAGGCTGGCATCCGGTGTCCGCCGGTGACGGCTGGATCGACAATGGCATCCTGCGCGTGCGCTGGGACCGCGACGGGCTCCTCACTTCGGTCTGGGATCACGCCGCCCAGCGTGAGGTTCTCGCCGAGGGTGAGCGGGGCAACCTCTTCCAGCTCCACGAAGACGAACCCCGTGCTTTCGACGCCTGGGACGTGGACCGCTCCTACCTGGACACCGTCGAGGACCTCAGGCACCTCGACTCCGCCGAGCTCGTCGAGTCGAACCCCCTCAGAGCGTCGGTCCGCTTCACCCGCCGGTTCGGGTCTTCTTGCATCACCCAGGTCATGTCACTGGCCGCAGGGGCCCGTCACGTCGAGTTCCGCACCGAGGTCGACTGGCAGGAACGCCACCGCTTCCTGAAGGTCGCCTTCCCCGTAGCCGTACATTCGCCGCGGGCTACCTACGAGATCCAGCACGGGTACATCGAACGCTCGACGATCGAGAACACCAGTTGGGACCGAGCGCGCTTCGAGGTGTGCGCGCACCGGTGGGCCGACCTCGGCGAGCCCGGTTACGGAGTGGCCCTGCTCAACGACTGCAAGTACGGCTACGACATCCGCGGCCACACGATGCGCCTGTCTCTTCTGCGCGGCCCCGGCTACCCCGACCCGAGTGCGGACCGTGGGACCCACCAGTTCACGTACGCCCTCTTGCCGCACCCGGGTGACTTCAGGGACGCTCAGGTGCCCGAGCGTGCCGAGGCACTCAACCTGCCCCTCACCACCGCCGCCGGACTGGCACCGGCCAGTGGAAGCGTCCTGCATGTCGACCGGCCCGGAGTGAGCGTCGAAGTCGTCAAATGGGCCGACGACGGTGACGGTGTGATCGTGCGGATCTGCGAGGTGCACGGTTCGAGGGGACCGCTGACGGTCACGCTCCAGGCCGGCCCGGCCGGACTGAGCAACGTCCACCATTGCGATCTCCTCGAACGTGACGTCGAGGAACTCGACCTCGACGGCCGTTCGGTCAGCCTCACGCTGAGACCGTTCGAGCTCGTCACGCTCCGGTTCCGCTAGCCCGGCGGCTGGTCCCGGAGGACTCCCATCGCGAAGTACTGCGCGGCACCTCCGTAGGCCTGCGCCAAAGCGGTACGAACCCCTTCGATCTGGTGCTCGCCGGCGAGACCGCGGACCTGCAGCGCCGCCTCGGCGAAGCGGACCATCCCCGACGCCCCGATGGCGTTCGTGGACAGGACCCCGCCCGACGGGTTCACGGGGAATGCGCCGCCCAGGTCGGTCTCGCCCGTATCGACCATCTTCCAGCCCTCACCTGGACCGGCGATGTCGTGGCCCTCGAGCCACATCGGCTCGTACCAGCTGAACGGCACGTAGAGCTCCGCCATGTCGATCTGGCTTCGCGGGTCGGTGATACCGGCCTGGCGGTAGACGTCGTGCGCGCATTCGACCCCGGCCTGCGGCCGGACCGGGTTGCGGCCCGGGAACTGCCCGAGCTCGCTGCGGACCGACAGGGCGTGGATCCAGGCGGGCGGGCGCGGCGAGCGGCGGGCGCCGGCCTCGTTGGTGAGCACGACGGCGCACGCACCGTCGGACGATGGGCAGGACTCCTGAAACCGGATCGGATCCCACAACATCGGGGACTCCTTGACCTTCTCCAAGGTGATGTCCGGCATCTTCAGGTGGGCGTAGGGGTTCTTGGCCGCGTTGCGGCGGTCCTTCACCGCGACCATCCATCCGATGTACTCGGGCGCGCCGGACTGCTGGATGTACGCCCGCATCCACGGCGCGAACGCACCGCCGGCGCCTATCCCCCCGGAGCGCCCACCGGCGAGGCCCCACTGGGCGTTGCCCTCGGACTGCTTCTCCCAGGACACGGCGAGCACGGTCTGGTGGATCCCGGTGATCACGTGGTGGGCGCCGACGATGAACGTCGACCCCCCTACCGAGCCGGCGGTGTGGACACGCAGCAACGGCTTCCCGGTGGCTCCCAGAGCGTCCGCGAGGAAGATCTCCGGCATCACGATCCCCTCGAACGCGTCGGGCGCCTTGCCGATCACGACGGCGTCGACCTCGGCGAGGGTGATCTCCGCGTCGGTCAGCGCCCGATCAATCGCCTCCCGCAGCAAACCGGCGATCGATACGTCGTCGCGCCGCTTCTTGAAGTGCGTCTGGCCGATACCGACGACGGCACAGCGTTCGCCCATCACTCACCCTCCAGGAGGCAAACCAGGTTCTGTTGGAGCAGCGGACCGCTCGTCGCGTGTGCGAGTGCGGTGCGGGCTGAACCGTCGATGATTCGGGCGGCGGCCTCGATGATGCGGATCAGCCCGACAGCCATGATCGGGTTGCCTGCGAGAGGGCCGCCGGAAGGGTTCACGTTGGCGCCGGCGCCCAACCCGAGGGCGTCGCGCAGGATCACCTCCTGCGGGCTGAACGTGGAGGACACCTCGACTACGTCCAACGGTCCGCCGTCGTACCCCGCCTTGCGGGCGGCGAGCGTCGTCGAAGCCGACGACGTGATGTCGCGCATGCCCGGCTGGTGGGGTTCGATCCGGTGGTCGATGCCGCTGATCCACGCCGGGCGCTCGCACAGCGCTCGCGCCCGGTCTCCTCGGGCGAGCACTACCGCGACGGCGCCGTCTGAGATCGGCGGCACGTCGTGCCTGCGCAGGGGAGCGCGGAAGTACGGTTCTTCCAGGAGGGACTCGACGTCGAACTCCCCGGCCAGCTGCGCGTTCGGGTTGCCGAGAGCGTTGTGCCGGCTGCCGGAGACCACCTCTGCGAAATCCCGCTCTGTCGCCTTTCCCGCGTCGATCAACGCCCTCCCCTGTATGGCGGCGAGTGACACCGGGTCCACGCCGAGCGGGGCCAGGTAGTACGGGTCGAGCTGCTGGGCCCAGACCTCTGCGGGGTTGGACGGAGACGATTTGCCGGACCCGAACGCCAGCGCGACGTCGATGTCACCCTCGAGCAGGCGCATCCAGGCCTCGTACATCGCCCAGGCTCCGTCCGCCTCGACGTGCGACTCGGAGATCGGGGGCCACGCGCCGGCGGCCTCGAGGTTGCTGACGAACGCAAACGGCCCGCCCGTCAGGTAGTCGCAGCTCCCCGCGCACGTGAAGCCGATCTCGCGCCGGTCCATCCCCGCCATCTCTATCGCCGCGGACACCGTCGGGACGAGGAGCTGTACCTCGCTCAGGTCGGCGTCGCGGACCGAGGGTGTCTGGGCGTAGCCGACAATTGCGATGTCGCTGCCGGGCATCAGAAGATGTGCTCCTTGTAGATGTCTTCGGAGGCGTCGGGCTCACCCGTGGCTTCGAAGGCCGATACCACCGAGCCGATACCGCCCCAACCGCGGTTGGATATCCCCTCGGCGCTGCGCTCCTCCTTGGGTTTCCACACGGCTCTGACCCGCAGGCCCATCCGTAGCTCTTCGTGGGGGATGCCGATGATGTCCTGCCCGTTCAAGGGCGTATCCGCACCGTCGAGCAAGACCGAGGCGTACACAAAAGGATCGGTGGCCTTCTGCCCGTAGTACGCGACGGGTGTGATAATCGTGAAACCGGTGACGGTGCCCTTGTCGACGACTTCGACCTCGTCCGCCTCGCTGGTGGCGACGACGCACAGCGGGCAGTAACCCTTCGACGGCACGTAGACCCTGCCGCACGACGGGCACTTGTGCCCGACGAATCGCCCTTCGAGGAGCATGTCGACGAAGCGGTTCAGGTTGGGGGTCAGGCGTTCCCGGTAGGTGAGGGAGACGAGGTGCTCCATCACCAGGTTTTCCTTCGGGGTCGCAGTATCGCTGCTCATCGCTTCTCCGGCTCCCACGCCTCGAGATCGGTGATCAGCCCCTTCGGTTCGCTCGCGAACCGTGCAGCGACACGCATCCCGCTCGACATCGTCTCGATGCTCCCCGCGTCGACCGCCGACACGATCGCGGTGTCTGCGCCGTCGGGCCGCACGAGCGCGAACGCGAACGGGTGCTGGAGGGGATGCTTCGGTGTCGGGTCGTCCACCCACGCCCACGACTCCACCGTCCCGCCCGGCCCGACCGGGACTAGCTCGGTCCCGAGCGACTCTCCGGTCTGTGGGTCGTACTCCATCGGTGGAACCAGAACCCGCCCGTCGGCGCCCCGGATGCCGAGCAACCGGCCTTCTCGAAGGCCGGCGATGAACGCTCCCATCACGGGTCCGAGCGTCCGGCTGTAGGGAAACTCGAGCTTGGTCTCGCTCGTCCTCGTGCTGGTCTCGGTCACCCCGAAATAAGAACACATTCTAGTTCTGGGGGCAAGGGAGGTATGGTTGCGCGATGAAACTCGGTCTGCAGCTCGGTTACTGGCAGGCGCAGCCGCCGGCCGGCGCGTTGGAGAAGGTGCTCGAAGCCGAGAAGCTGGGATTCGACATCGTCTTCACTGCGGAGGCGTGGGGTTCGGATGCCTTCAGTCCCCTGGCATGGTGGGGTGCTTCCACCTCGCGCATCCGCCTGGGCACCTCGATCGTCCAGATCTCCGCGAGGACTCCCGCTTCGACGGCGATGCACGCGCTGACCATCGACCACCTGTCCGGGGGCCGCCTGAGCCTGGGGCTCGGACTGTCCGGCCCGCAGGTCGTGGAGGGCTGGTACGGCCAGCCGTTCTCCAAGCCGCTCGCGCGGACGCGCGAGTACGTGTCGATCATCCGCCAGGTGCTTGCCCGCGAAGCTCCGGTGAGCAACCCCGGTCCGCACTACCCACTGCCCTACGACGGCCCGGGCGCGCTCGGTCTCGGCAAGCCCTTGAAGCCGATCACCCACCCGTTGCGGGCCGACGTCCCGATTCTGCTCGGATCCGAGGGTCCCAAGAACGTGGCGATGACCGCGGAGATCGCAGACGGGTGGCTTCCCATCTACTACTCGCCGAAGGCTGCCTCGATGTACCGCAGTTGGCTCGACGAGGGGTTCGCCCGGCCCGGCGCACGGCGCACGGCGGCCGATTTCGAGATCGCCTCCAACTGCAACGTGGTCGTCACCGACGACCGGGACGCTGTCCTGGAGACGATGAAACCGATCCTCGGCTTCTACATCGGCGGCATGGGTGCCAAGGAGATGAACTTCCACAAGAACGTCTTCGCGCGCATGGGCTACGAAAAGGAAGCCGACGAGATCCAGGACCTGTTCTTCGAGGGCAAGCGCGAGGAAGCCATCGCAGCCGTCCCTCTCCAGATGGTTGCCGACATATCGCTGGTCGGGACCCGTGAGCAGATCCGCGACGAGCTTTCCATGTGGGAGGAGGCCGGCGTCACCACGCTGGTCGTCGGCGCTCGCTCCTTGCAGGAGATGCGCGAGGTCGCCGACGTCATCCTCGGCTAGCGGCGTCGCCGGCCAACGTGAAGGTGCTCACGCCGAGCGTCTAGCCCTGACGATGGAATCGCACCGGTAGGTGCTTGATCCCGCCGATGAAGTTGGATCGCAGGCGCGAAACCTCGCCGATCGCCTCTACTGACTCCACGCGAGATGCCAACTCCTGGAAGAACAGCCTGATCTCCATGCGCGCCAGGTTCGCCCCGAGGCAGTGGTGCGGGCCACCACCTCCGAATGCGATGTGGTCGTTCGGCTCGCGCGCGATGTCGAACCTGAACGGATCGTCGAATACGTCCTCGTCCCTGTTCGCCGACACGTACCAGATGCCGACCTTGTCGCCCGCCCGCAGCTGGTGTCCTTTGTATTCGAGGTCCTCGGTGACGTTGCGCCTGAAGTAGAGAACCGGCGAAGCCCAGCGGAGGATTTCTTCGACGGCCGTGTCGATCAGCTCCGGCTTGGACACCAGCAGTTCGTACTGGTCGGGGTTCTCGATGAACGCGTTCATTCCGTGCGCGATGGCATTGCGGGTGGTCTCGTTGCCCGCCACCGCGAGCAGAAGGAAGAACAGGTTGAAGTCCATCGCGCTGAGCGCGTCCCCATCCACGTCCGCTGATAGCAGTTTCGTGATGATGTCGTCCTGGGGGTCTTCCCGGCGGCGGTCCGCGAGCTGCTGGGCGTAGAGGAACATCTCGAATTGCGCCTCTTGCACCTTGTCCATCGACACCGAGTACTCGGGGTCCTCGCTGCCGATCATCCGGTTCGACCAGTCGAACACCTTGTGGCGGTCCTCCGTGGGGACGCCCATCAGCTCTGCGATCACCTGCAACGGCAGTTCCGAAGCGACGTCGATGACGAAGTCGACCTCACCGGTGGACACGGCGTCGTCGATGATGCGCACGGTCAGCTCGCGGATGTGCGGCTCGAGCATCCCGATCATGCGGGGCGTGAAGCCCCTGTTCACCAGCCGGCGGTAGCGGGTGTGCGGAGGAGGGTCCATCGTGAGCATGAGGTTGCCGCCCTGCTCGACCCACTCGGCCTCCACCTCCGGCTCCTCGAGGCCGACAACGCCGCCCCTCGACTGCTCCGACGAGAAGTGCCGTGCGTCGCGACCGATCGCCGTGACGTCGTCGAGCTTGGTGAACACCCAGAAGCCCGGGCCCTTCGGCTCGGGGTGGTGGTAGATCGGGGCGTTGTTGCGAAGGAACGTGAACCAGTCGTGGGGGACACCTCGAGTGAAACGGTCCCGGTCCAGCAGGTCGATGTCCTCGAGCTTCACGTCGCCCTCCCCCTGGACATTGAAACGCGTTCTGTTTGTAGCACCCTAAGGGCTTTGGTGTCGAGGGCGCCGGCGGCGGGGTAGCCCCCCGCGCGAGCGGTTACAATCGAAACGCGTTCTATTTTTTGGTGACGAGCCGGGAGGGCACGTGAAGAGCGAGCTGTGCGAAATGCTGGGCATCGAATTCCCGATATTCGCCTTCACCCACTGTCGCGACGTCGCGGCAGCGGTGAGCCGTGCTGGGGGCATGGGAGTGCTGGGCGCTCTCGCGTTCTCCCCCGAGCAACTCGAGATCGAGCTGTCTTGGATCGACGAGCACTGCGGGGGCAAGCCGTACGGAGTCGACGTGGTGATGCCCGTCAAGAGCGCCGACCGCGAGGCCGGGCTCCATGACGAGAAGCAGCTCGCCCAGCAGCTGCGCGGAATGATCAGTCAGGCCCACTGGGACTACGTGGAGAAAATCCTCGCCGACCATGGTGTGCCCCCGCTCTCCGAGGAGCCGGACGCCGGTTCGAGCGCCGGAGACCCTCTGAGCTCAGGGGTTCTCGGTTGGACCGAGGCTACGGGTACCCCGCTCATCGACGTCGCCCTGGCTCATCCGATCTCGCTGCTGGCGAGCGCTCTCGGCCCCCCACCGAAGGAGGCGATCGACCGCGCGCACGAGCAGGGAGTGCAGGTTGCGGCCCTGATCGGGCGGGTCGAGCAGGCGGTCCGTGACGTGCAGAAGGGCGTCGACATCATCATCGCTCAGGGGTACGAGGCGGGAGGCCACACCGGAGAGGTCGCGAGCATGGTGCTCGTGCCAGATGTCGTCGATGCGGTGGCGCCTGTTCCCGTTCTGGCCGCGGGCGGTATCGCGACCGGACGCCAGATGGCTGCCGCGATGGCGCTCGGAGCGCAGGGAGTCTGGACCGGGTCGATCTGGTTGACGGTCAGCGAGGCGAATACCGGCGAGATCGCAATGGACAAGCTGCTCGCGGCGTCGTCCACCGACACCGTGCGTTCCAGGGCTCTCACCGGGAAGCCGGCACGCCAGCTGCGCACCGCGTGGACCGAGGCGTGGGAAGCACCGGAATCGCCGGGCACCCTGCCCATGCCCCTGCAGTTCATCCTCAACAACTACGCCATGCGCCGGATACAGCGTTCCAATAATCGGGAGCTCACCGGCATGCCGGTCGGCCAGGTCGTCAGCCGGATGAACAAGGTTCGCCCGAGCAAGGACGTCATCTACGACATGGTCGAGGAGTACATCGACACGATGACTCGTCTCGCCCAGGAGACCACCACAGCGTAAAGCGGTTCTGCGAACCTCTTTAGTTGAGGGCCATCCCCGCGTAGAGCGCTATCCCGGCAGCCATCGCCGGTTCGTCGATGACCATCCGGTTGGAATGGTTCGGCGCTGGGCGCGCGACCCCCCGGGGGCCGGCGCCGAGTATCGCCATGGAGCCCGGCACCGCCTGCAACACGTAGGACCAGTCTTCAGCGCCCATACCCGGGCTCGGCATGAGCACCGCCTTGTCCGAGCCGACGACCTTGCGCGCCACGTCGAGGGTGCGCTCGGCGGCGCCGGCGTTGTTGACGGTCACCGGGTAGTTGCCGTTCATCCACTCAACGGAAGCGCGGCAGTCGTGAGCAGTGGCGACGTTCTCCGCGACCTGGCGCACGGCGTCGACGACGAGGTCGCGGGTCTTGTCAGAGACCGCACGGATCGTCCCGTGGCACTCGACCGTCTCGGGGATCACGTTGAAGGCCGTTCCCGCCTGGATTGTGGTGACGGTGACGACCGCGGGGTCGAATGCCGGCACTCGCCGCGTCACCATTGCCTGCAGGGCGGTCACGATCTCGCAGGCAACCGGCACCGGATCTGTCGCGTCGTGCGGCATGGAAGCGTGTCCTCCGCCTCCGGTGACGACGATACGGAATTCGTCCGACGAAGCGAGGATCGTCCCGGGCCTGCATGTCACCAGTCCGGAAGGGACCACGGAGGTGATGTGGATCGCGAAGGCGCGGTCAACGGTGCCGTGCGCGTCGAGGATGCCCTCCTCGAGCATGAGCTTCGCGCCCCCGTGGCCTTCCTCCCCGGGCTGGAACATGAGCACGACCTTGCCGGGGAGCTCCTTGCGTCGCTGCTGCAGGAGAGTCGCCGCGCCCAGCAGCATCGCAACGTGAGCGTCGTGGCCGCACGCGTGCATCTTGCCGTCGACGGCGGACGCAAATGGAAGCCCGGTGTCCTCGGGCATCTCCAGAGCGTCCATGTCCGCGCGCAGGAGTGTCGTCGGCCCCGGGAGGTCGCCTTCGATCACCCCCACCACCGATGTCGTGCGCTGGCCGGGCACACCTGCCACCCCCGCGCGCTCGAGGCGGTCGAGGATCAGCTCCTGGGTGCGCGGCAGGTCCAGCCCGGTCTCCGGATGGGCGTGGATGTCGCGCCGCACCGCGACAGCGTTGTCGAGGATGCCGCCGGCGGCGGCAAATAGGTCGGATCCGTCGTTGTCGGCCACTGCCGGCTCCCTTTCCCTTGTTCGCCGGCGTTCACGCCGGCGCCCGAAATCCTACGGCCGCCCGGGCTGAATGGCGCGCGCCGACGTGGGGTTGGGGTCACCACCGCGCAGGTGGCAGAGTCTCCTGCCGTGGACTACACCTCCTACGAGCGCCTCGTCTTCGAGCGCCGAGAGCCGGGCATCCTCCTGATCACGATCAACCGGCCTGACCGTTTCAACGCCACCGACGAGACCCTGCACACCGAGCTCGCGAAGGTCTGGCTCGATGTGGGTGCGGACCCCGACACGCGGGTGGCGGTCATCACCGGAGCCGGTCGCGCGTTCTCGGCCGGCGGCGACTTCGAGATGATCGAGCGGATGGTCGGCAGCTACGAGCGGGTGACCTACATGCTCACGGAGATGGCCGACATGGTCTACAACGTCTTGAACTGCGAGAAGCCGATCGTTTCCGCCATCAACGGGCCGGCTGTCGGCGCCGGCCTGGTCATAGCGCTGAGCGCCGACATCTCGGTCTGCGCGCAGGACGCCCGCCTCGGCGACGGTCACGTTCGCCTCGGCGTGGCGGCCGGCGACCACGCCGCGATCCTGTGGCCGCTTCTCGCAGGGATGGCGAAGGCCCGTTATTACCTGCTGACGGGGGAGATGCTGACCGGCGCCGAGGCCGAGCGGCTGGGCATGGTCAGCCTCGCGGTGCCTCGCGAGGAGGTGTTGGCCAAGGCGCTGGAAGTTGCCGCCACGCTTGCGAGCGGGTCGCGAACCGCCATCCGATTCACGAAGAAGGCGCTCAACAACTGGGTCAAGCAGGCGGCCCCCATCTTCGAGCAATCGGCCGCCTACGAGATGTTGGGTTTCATGGGCCCCGACGTCGTCGAAGGTGTCGCGGCGTTGAAGGAGAAGCGCGAGCCTCGTTTTCCATCTGCTCACGAAGCTTAAAGAGGTTCTGCGAACCGCTTTTAGTAGCGTCGGCGTACGCATGGCAGATGAGGCACCTCCCTTCCGCACGGCCAAAGATCTCGTGGAGCTGTTCGACCTCGAGAAGATAGACGCCGACCTCTTCAGGGGCATCAACGAGCGAACGGCGGGCGAACGGCCGGCTCTCTTCGGCGGCCAGGTCGCCGCGCAGGCCCTGAGAGCGGCTGCACTCACGGTTCCTGAAGGACGGCTGCCTCACTCGCTCCACGGATACTTTCTCCGGCCGGGACGCGCGCAGATGCCGGTGATCCTCCGGGTGGACCGTGACCGCGACGGGAGGTCTTTTTCCGCCCGTCATGTGAGCGCCATCCAGGAAGGCCAGGTGATATTCAGCGCCCTGGCGTCGTTTCAGGTCCCCGAGAGCGGACCCGAATTCGAGCCACCGCTCCCGGCCGGCGCCGTGCTCCCGGAGGAGCTCGACTATCACCCTCCCCGTTTTCCGTTTGGGCGCGCCCTCGAAATGCAGCCGTTCCCGCCGGCGCGCCTCTACGAGCCGGGCGAGTTCCCCGTCCCCGCGAGGATGTGGGCGAAGTCCGGCACCCCGCTGCCCGACGATCCGGTCGTGCACGCATGCGCGCTCACGTACCTCTCCGACGTCGGCTCTGGCTTCGCCGATGGGGACAAGAGCGGGATCCCACGCGGAGGCCCCAGCCTCGACCACGCCATCTGGTTCCATCACCCGGTCAAGGCCGACGACTGGATGCTGCTGTGGCTGTCGCCTCTCAAGGCCGGCGGTTCGAGAGGCCTCTACACCGGCACCATGTACGACACTTCCGGAAAGTTGCTGGCGGTAATCAACCAGGAAATCCTCTTCCGATGGAACCCGCCGATGCCGCCGCCAAGCCTCTAGCCCGCCGGCGCCACCCGCCCGTACAGGGTGGTCCGTTGCTCCAAAGTGCGCCCCAACGGCTCGACGATCGCACGGAACCCCGCCTCGTCCATCCCCTGACCGTGGCTGGCGCCCGCCGCCCTCGAGATGTTCTCGTCGATGAGGGTTCCGCCCAGGTCGTTGACCCCGGCCATCAGCAGCTGCTGAGCCCCCTCGGCGCCCAGCTTCACCCACGAGGCTTGGATGTTGTCGATCAACCCGTGGTACGCGATGCGCGCAACCGCGTGCATGAGGATGACCTCCCGCCACGTGGGGCCGCGCCGGGCACGCCTTTG
This sequence comes from Acidimicrobiales bacterium, assembly GCA_035533095.1. Lineage (NCBI taxonomy): Bacteria > Bacillati > Actinomycetota > Acidimicrobiia > Acidimicrobiales > Acidimicrobiales bacterium. The sequence continues at coordinate 14,426 of DATLUM010000133.1, forward strand.
CAGGTAGATCGGCGCGGCCATGTGCACGAAGGGCAACCCGACGAACTCGGTGAACCCGCCGGTCTCCTTCTGCAGTTCGCGTGTCTTGACGATGTGCCGTGCCCAGTGCACCGGCTGCTCGATCGCCCCGAACATGATCGTGATGTTCGACCGCAGACCGACGGAGTGTGCCGTGCGGTGTGCATGCAGCCACTGTTCGGTATCGATCTTGTCCGGACAGAGGACGGCGCGGATCTCGTCATCGAGTATCTCGGCCGCTGTGCCAGGCAGGCTACGCAGCCCGGCCTCCATGAGCCGCTGTAGGTACGAATCGAGTGGCTCGCCCAGGCGTCGCGCGCCTTCTGTCACCTCGAGTGCGGTGAAGCCGTGGACATGGATGCCGGGGGCGGCGTCTTTCACCGCTTTGGCAACCTCGATGTAGTAGTCGCCGTCGAAGTCCGGGTGGATCCCGCCCTGGAGGCACACCTCGGTCGCGCCGAGATCCCAGGCTTCCGCCGTGCGACGAGCTATGTCCTCCAGGGTCAGGAGATACGGAGCGCCTCGGAGGTTGAGCGACAACGGACCCTTCGAGAACCCGCAGAAGCGGCACTTGAACGTGCAGACGTTGGTGTAGTTGATGTTGCGGTTGCTCACCCATGTGACGACGTCGCCGACCGCGGAGCGGCGCATCTCGTCCGCCAACCCTGCTACTGCCGCCACCTCCGGGCCGCGCGCCGAGAACAGAGCAACGATCTCGTCGATCCCCGGCTCCTGGCCATCCCGCACACCTTCGAGCACCTCAGCCACACGGCCGAGCCCGACCCCAGGCCTGCCGGCCACTCGATCGCCGACGTCGAGCAGCGCCGGCGGGTGGGCGTCCGCCCCCGAGTACCACTGCGTCGAGCGGCGACCGACCAGGACCACTTCCGCACCGTCGCCAACGTTGCGGTATTCGCCCACCTTCTGCGGGAACAACGACCCCGGATCGTCCCGTCCAAGGCCCTCTGCGTCGCTTCGGTCGAGCACCGGGAAGAGCGTTTGGTCGTCCAGCCACCGCGAGGGCGCAAGCACGAACTCCGGGTAGACCGTGAGCCTCGGAGCCAGCACGAACCCGCGCTCTTCGGTCACCGCCCGCAGCCGCTCGAGCGCCGGCCACGGCCTCTCCGGGTTCACGTGATCGGCCGTCAACGGCGACACGCCGCCCCAGTCGTCGATTCCCGCGTCGAGTAGCACACCGAAGTCGTCTGACAGGTTCGGGGGCGCCTGCAGGTGAACATCAGGAGGGAGGATGAGTCGCGCCAGGGCGATCGCCTCCAAGAAGTCGTCATGAGGGCACGGTGCACTGCGGGCCATCGCGGTCCCGGGCTTCGGCAGGAAGTTCTGGACGATCACCTCCTGGACATGGCCATGCCGTGCATGACTCGCTGCGATCGCCTCCAGCGCGGCAACGCGGTCGTCGCGTGTCTCGCCAATCCCGACGAGTATCCCGGTCGTGAACGGGATCGCCAGCTCTCCGGCGGCCTCTAGAGTCGCGAGCCGTCGTTGTGGGAGCTTGTCGGGTGATCCCCGGTGCGCGCCGAGGTCGCCTCGCAAGCTCTCGAGCATCATTCCCTGACTCGCGGTCACCGGGCGCAACGACGCAAGCTCCTCAGCGAAGAGCGCCCCGGCGTTCGCGTGCGGCAGCAGCCCGGTCTCGTCCATCACCAGGCGGCACATCGCGGCCAGGTAGCCGACGGTAGACGCGTAACCGTGCGATTCGAGCCACGCGCGCGCGACGGGATAGCGCTCCTCCGGCCGCTCACCCAAGGTGAAGAGTGCTTCGTGGCATCCCGCTTCGGCGCCGCTGCGGGCGATCTCGAGCACCTGCTCCTCCGTCATGAACGGAGAATCGATGCGCGCCGGCGCCTTCGCGAAGGTGCAGTAGCCGCAGCGATCCCGGCACAGCATCGTCAGAGGGATGAACACCTTCGGGGAATAGGTGACCCTGGCCCCATGGGCGGCATCGCTTACCTCTCGGGCGCGGCGCATCAGGTCGTCTAGTGGTGCGTCGAGGTGGATCGTGCTGACGGCGGCCATATCGGCAGCACGCTACCGCCGGCGCCGGTCCCGGCGTCTGCGAGAAGAGGGACTTCAGCCGGAAGCGGCGTCGGATATGGCCGCCACCACGTTCGGGGGGACCGGCGACGCCTGGCACTCGAGCACGACGGCGCTGCTGGCCACGGTCACATTCAAGGCGCACGGCGGCACAATCGGGCTGCGGTCCAGGTCGTAGCTGAAGGCCTTCTGGCCCTGAACGCTCAGAGTCAAGATGTGGCCGCTGGCGACGGTAACGGTGACGGGGATGGTCACACCGGCGACGGAAGCCAAGATGGTGTTGCCGGAGATGGACATCTGGATGCCCGTGACCGACGAGATGTCGGGCGCGGCGATGGTGAGTCGCGCGTCTGCGCTGTCGATCGAGGTGATTCGCACCTTCTGGTGGCTGAT